>NZ_JBWKWD010000033.1:0-52525 GCF_059422045.1 Pseudomonas sp. GW821-FHT02A08 | reverse complement strand
ACACCGCAGATCCCCTGTGGGAGCGGGCTTGCCCGCGAAGAGGCCAGCACATCCAACTTCTCCACTGACTGGCACGCCACTGCACACAAAATCCGTGTACACCGCAGATCCCCTGTGGGAGCGGGCTTGCCCGCGAAGAGGCCAGCACATCCAACTTCTCCACTGACTGGCACGCCGCCTTCGCGAGCAAGCTCGCTCCCACAGAGATCTACGCCACCCCACATAAATCTGGCACCCACAACCAACCACATGGCATGCGCGCAAACATGTCGCCGCGTACCCCGGGCGTAGTATCGAAGCCGACCTCAGGGCACAACCCGCATCCGCGTGCCCTGCAAGACAAAGCTCAAACCCCTCCATTTCTCACTAAAACAATAAATCGGCCTTCGGGTCGCGGGAGATTTCTGTGCTCAAGAAAAGTGCGCTGGGCTGGCCAAAGATTGCCGGTCTCGGAATTGCGTTGGTGGTAGCCGGGCAGTTTTCCGGCTGGAACTTCGGGCTGGCGGCCGGTGGCTGGTTGAACATGTTGATCGCCACATTGCTGATGGCCCTGCTCTGTGGTGGCCTGGCGTTATGCGTGGCGGAGTTGTCCACCGCGCTGCCCAGCGCTGGCGGGGTATTCGTCTATGCGCAAAGCGCCTTCGGGCCGTTCGTGGGTTATCTGGTCGGCGTCGCCTGTGCCTTGGCGCTGACCATTGGCACCGGTGCAGCCGCGACCTTTATCTGCGCCTACACCGAATCGATATTCGGCCTCGGTGGCTGGCCGGTGAAGATCGCCCTGTTCGCGGTGATCATCGGCATCCACATGCGCGGTGTCGGTGAGGCGATGGGCCTGACGTTCATTGCCGGCGTGATCGCCGTGGTCGCCCTGCTCACGTTTGGCGTGGCCATGGCGCCCCAGGTCGAACTGGCCAACTTGCTGACATTGCCGGCCAACGTCGCAACACCGGTGAGCCTCGGCGGCATCTTCGCCTGCGTGCCTTTCGCGATCTGGCTGTTCATCACTGTCGAGCAAACCGGCTCGGCAGCTGAGGAGGCGCACAACCCCGGCCGTACCATGCCCCGGGGCATTCTGGCGGCGATAGGCACCCTGTTGGTGACTGCGCTGGTGGTGCTGGTGTGCGCACCGGGTGCCGGTAGTGTCGAGCTGGTGGGTTCGGCGGGCGACCCGCTGTACGCAGCGATGTCCAGCAACAGCGCCTTCGGTGAGGGTTCGTGGCTGGCCAAGGTGATTGGTTGCGGCGCAGTGTTCGGCTTGATCGCGACTTTATTTTCCTTGGTCTACGCCGCTTCCCGTCAACTGTTCGCCATGGCCCGGGACGGCTTGTTCCCGCAATGGCTGGGCAAGACCGGCAAACACGGCACGCCCTGGCCGGCGCTGCTGCTGATCGCTGCGATCGGCCTGCCGCTGTCCGAAGTGGACCCGGCCACGGTGATGCTCGCGGTCGTGCTGCTGCTCAACACTTGCTACCTGTTCATCTTCGGCGCCTACCTGCACATCAAACACAACCAACCGGACCTGCCACGGCCCTTCACCCTGGTCGGCGGCAAACTGGTTGCCTGGCTGGGCCTGGCCTTGACGCTGGTGGTGATCGCTGCCTGCTTCCAGCTCGACATGCTGATGCTGATCGCCCTCGCCGTGACCTTCACCCTGTGCATTTTCAACTACCTGCTGCGCAACCGCCGCACCACCGACATCGAGGTTCCAGACCATGCCTGAAGACACCCTGCTGCAACGCCGCCATCGCGTGCTCGGCAGCGCCTCGCCACTGTTCTACGACAAACCCTTGCACCTGGTGCGTGGCGAAGGCGTCTGGCTGTTCGACGTCGATGGCCGCCGCTACCTCGACGTCTACAACAACGTGCCCTGCGTCGGTCACTGCAACCCCCACGTGACCGAGGCCATGCACTGCCAGGCCACCACGCTGAACATCCACACCCGCTACCTGGATGAACAGGTGGTGCGCTACGCCGAGCGCCTGACCGCGACCTTCGCCGAGCCGCTGGACACCGCGATGTTCACCTGCACCGGCAGCGAGGCCAATGAACTGGCGCTGCGCCTGGCGCGGTTTGCCAGCGGCGGCACCGGCATCATCGTCAGCGACTACAACTACCACGGCAACTCGGCGTCGCTGGCCGAAGTCACCACCGCCCTGCCCTCACCGGAACCCTTTGCCGCACACGCCCGCGCCGTGCCGATTCCGTGTCTGTACCGGGCGCCGGCCGGCACCACCGAGGCGCAACTGGCCGAGCAATACGCGGCCAACATCGCGGCGGCGATTGCCTCGATGCAGGCCCAGGGCATTCGCCCCGCCGCATTGCTGATCGACACCCTGTTCGCCAACGAAGGCCTGCCACGGGTGCCGGCCAGCTTCGTCAACAAGGCGGCGGCGCTGATCCGCGCTGCGGGCGGTTTGTTCATCGCTGACGAAGTGCAATCCGGGTTCGGTCGTACCGGCGATCACCTGTGGGGCCATCAGGCACACAGCGTGGTGCCGGACATCGTTACCCTTGGCAAACCCATGGGTAACGGCTATCCCCTGGCCGGGTTGATCACCCACAAGGCGCTGGTCGAATCCTTCGGACGCCACGCCATGTACTTCAACACTTTCGGCGGCTCGCCGGTCGCGGCAGCAGTGGGCATGGCGGTGCTGGACGTGATCGAGCAACAGCAACTGCTGAAAAACGCGCAAAACGTCGGCGCTTACGTGCAACAACGCCTGCAAGCGCTGGCCGCGAGGCACTCGATCATCGGCGACGTGCGCGGCAAGGGCCTGTTCTTCGCCATGGAGCTGGTGCGCGACCACGCCAGCAAGGAGCCGGCAGGTCTGGAGGCGCGCAAGGTGGTCAACGACATGCGCGAGAACGGCGTGCTGATCAGCAAGATCGGCGCCGGCGACAACATTCTCAAGCTGCGCCCGCCGCTGGTATTCAGCCGTGATCACGCTGACTTGTTCGTCGACACCCTGGACCACGCCCTGAGCGCGATTTGAGGCCCTGCCATGACTGAATTCCACACCCTGCCACACGACCAGCAAGTGACCCGCCTGCACGAACTGGCGCGCCATGCCCTGCAACAGTGGGACGGCGAGTTCGCCGACATTGAACTGGTGAAGTTTCGCGAGAACGCGGTGTTCTCCGCCCACCGCCACGATGGTCAGCGGGTCGCCTTGCGCATCCACCGCAATGGCTATCACGGCGAAGCCGCGCTGCGTTCAGAGCTGCAATGGATGGAGGCACTGGCCGGCGCCGGCATCACCGTGCCGCAAATCATCCGTGCGCAGAATCAAAGCCACCTGGTCGAAGTCACCCATCAGGCCATCGGCGAGCCGCGCCACATCGACATGCTCGCCTGGCTGCCGGGCGCCACCGCCGGCACCTCGGAGAACGGGGTACAGGCCGATACCGAAATCGATTTTCTGTTCCGTGAGGCCGGCGCGATTGCCGCGCGCATTCACTTGCATTCGGCGCACTGGCAACAGCCGGACGAGTTTGTCCGCCATGCCTGGGATGAAGAAGGCTTGATCGGCGCCAATCCGTTCTGGGGGCGTTTCTGGGAGCTTGAGCAGCTCAGCGATGAGCAACGGGATCTGTTGCAACAGGCCCGGCGTACGGCGCGCAAGGACTTGCGTGAGTATGGTCGACACCTGGGCAACTTCGGCATGATCCACGCGGACCTGGTGCCCGAGAACCTGCTGATCGAAGGCCCGCGTTTGCGCCTGATCGACTTCGACGATGCCGGGTTCGGCTGGCACATGTTCGAGTTGGCCACGGCCTTGTACTTCTGCCTGGATGACCCGCGTCATGAGCAGATCAAGGCGGCATTGCTCGACGGCTACAACGCGGTCAAGCCGCTGACCGAAGGGGATCGCAAGACCCTGGCGCTGTTCCTGATGCTGCGCGGCACCACGTACCTGGGCTGGATTCACACCCGCCAGGGCACGCCGACAGCGATTGAAATGGCACCGATGTTGATTGAGCGGGCTTGTTTGTTGGCTCGGGAATATTTGCAGGTCTGATACACCGCTATCGCTCCCACGGTGGATTTTCAGCGAACCCAGAGCTTGTGTTCGACGACGATCCACTGTGGGAGCGGGCTTGCCCGCGAAGAGGCCATCACATCCAACATCTCCACTGACTGACACGCCGCCTTCGCGAGCAAGCCCGCTCCCACAATTGGATCTCTGCTGCACACAAAATCCGTGTACGCCGCAGATCCCCTGTGGGAGCGAGCTTGCTCGCGATTGAACGATAACGCGGTCTATCAGCAATGCGCCCCGGCATGCTCAACGCGATGAAACAGCCGGTTGAAGTACACCAGGCTGTCGCGCGGCTCGCGCACGCCCACCTTCGTCAGTTCCACGAACATCACCGAATGCGAGCCCACTTCCTTGCACTCGCTGATCCGCCCCTCAAGCTGCACCAGGGCATCGCGCAGCACCGGCACGTCGGCCGCGCCATCGTCCCACAGGTCCCAGGCGAAGCGTTCGTCCATCGGCACCTTGGTCATGCCGGCGAAATGACGGGCCAATTCTTCCTGCTCGCCACACAGCACGTTGATGCACAGATGGCCGTTGGTGCGGAACACGTCGTGGGTGGCGCTGTTGCGGTTGACGCACACCAGCACGGTGGGCGGCGAGTCGGTGACCGAGCACACGGCGCTGGCGGTGATGCCGCAACGTCCGCCGGGGCCGTTGGTGGTGATGATGTTCACCGCGGCAGGCAACTGCGCCATGGCGTTGCGAAAGTCGATTTGCTGCTGGCTCAGGTCGGCCATGTCGATGCCCCTTCCTTCAGGAGGACCGCTATCTGGCGGCCCGTAGGTGATGGAACAAGACTAAGGCTGCGGGCGCGCCGCAACCATTCTCGCGATCCCCATGGCGGGGTTGGGTTTCCGCTAGTCGACTAGGTGGTTTCTTTATCGCAAGGGCCGGCCACAGTGGGTATTCTGCATACTGGTTCCAGAAAGATGAGCCAATGCGTGCCGCACGTTCCCGTGCGAAAACAATAATTAGAAGACTTTCGTGGCAGCCCCGATGGAAATCCGTAAACCGATTGTTTATATCGTTGACGACGACAAGGACCTGCGAACCTCACTGGCCTGGTTGCTGGAGTCGGTGAGCGTGCAGGCGCAATGCTTTGCCGGCGCCGAAGAGTTCCTCAGCCAATACGACCCCAAGCAGCCCGCCTGCCTGGTGCTCGACGTGCGCATGCCGGAGACCAGCGGTTTCCAGTTGCAGGAAATCCTCAACCAGCGCGGCAGCACCCTGCCGACCATTTTCGTCTCGGCCCATGGCGACATTCCGATGTCGGTCACGGCGATGAAGAACGGCGCGCTGGATTTCGTCGAGAAGCCCTACAACCCGCAGCAGATGATCGACCGCATCCAGGCCGCGCTGAAGACCGCCGTGCACGCCCAGGCCGATCAGCAGCAGCGTCAGAACCTGCAAGGCAAACTGGCACTGCTGACCAGCCGAGAGCGGGAAGTGTTGATGCTGGTGATCGATGGCAAGGCCAGCAAGGTGATTGCCCGGGAGCTGAACATCAGCGTGAAGACCGTTGATGTGCACCGCACCAAGATCAAGGAAAAGATGGGCGTGAGCAGCATAGCCATGCTGGTGCGCGAGGTGCTGCATTTACCGGTGGATGAGCCGGCGCGGCACTGACATTCCGTACTCGCCGTCAGGCCGCCATCGCGAGCAAGCTCGCTCCCACAGGTTGATCCCGGCCGTACACAGATCTTGTGTTCACCGCAGATCTACTGTGGGAGCGAGCTTGCTCGCGATGAGGCCGGCACATCCGAAATTGAAGGCGACTGACACGACGCCTTCGCGAGCAAGCCCGCTCCCACAGGTTCTTCAGTGCACACAGCATTTGTGTACGAAGCAGATACTGTGGGAGCGGGCTTGCCCGCGATGAGGCCAGCAAACACACCATCAATGGTGGGTGTCAGATCTGGCTATACCGCTTGCGATATGCCCCTGGAGACACACCAAAGCGCGATTTGAACGCCGACGAGAAGTAGCTTGAATCCGAGAACCCCCACGCATAACACAGCGCCGAAAGCTTCTGCTCGACATCGGCGCGGCGCAGGTTTTCGGCGCAGAAGTCCAGGCGGCGGTGCTTGATGTATTGCGCCACCACCAGGCCGCGCTTGGAGAACATCCGGTACAGGCCACGCACGGAAATCCCCACTTCACGGGCAATCAGCTCGGGGCACAGTTCTTCGTCGCTCAGGTGCGCATCGATGAAGGCGATGATCTTGCGAAATTGCCGCTCATGGGCATCTGCACCGCAGTCGCGAGCGCTGATGCCCGGCAGCAACAGGCTGGCCAGGGCATCGAGTACGGCCTCGCTTTCCTGCATGTCCAGCCCTTCCTGCTGGCGGGTGTCGAGCACCAGCTTGTTGGCCATCGCCGCCAGGGGGCTGCTGGCCGCGATGCGCGTGGCGCAGTTGACGGCATTGAAGTGCGAACCCCGCTCGACCACCTGGCGCGGCAAAATCAGCGACAACTGTCGGCAATCGTCGTTGTAGATCATGTCGCTCGGACGGCTGGCGTCGATCAGGGCGATGTCGCCACAGCCCAGTTGCGCGCGGTTGTCGCCCTGCTCCAGTTGCGAGCTGCCACGCATCTGGAACACCGCGTAATAGTGGCCGTCGCTGCTGGTGCTGACGTCCTTGCTGGTGCGGTACAAATGCACGTGCGCCATGTCGACCACACTGAGGTTGATCGCACCGCTGCGAAATTCCGCCAGTTCGCCGTAGAAATCAGTGTCCAGCGCCCGGGCATCGAAACGCCCACAGGCCTGGTTCACCTGGCTCAACCAACTTTCGAACGCCTCGTTGCGCACCGTCGATGCTGTAATCATGTCCGCAAAGCCTCACGTTTTTGTTGTTATTTTTCGACCGCTTCATCGAGCGGTTCGTCAAAACGGTTGTTTCTGTAGCCATCTCCTCCCTCGACGGCCGCCGGGCGCCCATTCAACAGGCTCCAGCCCAAGCTTTCCAGTGAACTTTCGGTTTAAAGGTCCAGTACCAGACGAGCGGAAAGCGCCCGTGATACACAGGCGCAAATCTGCTTGTTGGACGCCTTTTCCTTGTTCGACAGACAGTTGTCGCGGTGCTCCGGCAAGCCGTCCAGCACCTCGACGATGCAGGTACCGCAGATGCCTTCGCGGCACTCGGTGTCGATGTCGCAACCGTGGGCCTGCAGCACATCCACCAGACTGGTGTTGGCCGGCACTTGCAGCACCACGCCGGAACTGGCCAGTTCCACTTCGAACGTGCCCGCCGGCGCGCTGTTGGCGGCCGGGTCTGCGGCGAAGTGTTCCAGGTGAATGGCATCGTCCGAGCGACTGCGGGACGCCACTTCCACCACTTTGTTCATGAAAGGTGCCGGGCCGCAGGTGTAGACGTGGGCGCAGCTGTCGGCACGCTCCAGGCATTCACTCAACGCGGCGTCGAGATCGGTGGGCTCCACGCCGTAATGAAATTCCACGTGATCGGAAAAATTCATCGCCAACAGCTCGGTAAACGCCGCGTACTGCGCCGAGCGGGCGAAATAATGCAGGCGATACGGCTGGCCGCTTTCCGCCAATTTGTAGGCCATGCTCAGCAGCGGCGTGACGCCGATTCCGGCGGCGAACAGCACGTGTTCACTGGCCGTTTCGTCGAGACGGAACAGGTTGCGCGGCGCACCCATTTCCAGCTCCATGCCCTCTTCCACTTGCTCGTGCAGCGCCAGCGAACCACCGCGTGACTGCGCTTCTTTCTTTACCGCCACCAGATACGCACGGCGATCCTGTGGCGGGCTGCACAGTGAATACTGGCGGGTCACGCCGGTCGGCCCGGTCAGGTCGACGTGGGCACCCGGTTCATAGGTGTCGAGCGGCTGGCCGTCACTGCGCACGAGGCGAAAGGAACGGATATCCAGCGCTTCGTCAACGATCCTTTCGATCTTCACCTTCATCATTGCATCACCTGAAAACATTTATTTCGGTTAAAGAACACGACCTGTAGCAGCTGCCGAGCCCGCGAGGCTGCGTTCGGCTGCGAAGCAGTCGTCATACAGTACTGGCGAGGACTACGTCCTCGAACGCAGCCTCGCGGGCTCGGCAGCTGCTACAGGCTCTGCGCTTCAGCGCATGAACAAGCCGCCGTTGATGTCCCAGCACGCGCCCGTTACGGAGGCGGCGTTATCGGCGATCAGCAGCAACACACTGTCGGAGATGTACGAAGGGTCGCCGAGGGTGCCGGCCGGGATCATTTTCAGGATCTGTTCCAGACGCTCAGGCGCCACGGTTTCGCGCACCACCGGCAAGTCCAGCGGACCTGGCGAGATGCTGTTGACCGTCACGCCCTGGGGTGCCAGTTCACGGGCGAAGACCTTGGTTAGCGTCGCCACGCCGCCCTTGGCCGCCGCGTAATGCGCGCCGGTGGCGGTGCCGCCGTTCTGTCCGGCCAGGGACGCGATGTTGACGATGCGTCCGAAGCCGCGCTCGGCGAAGTGCGCGCCGAACACCTGGCAGGCCACAAAAGTGCCGCGCAGGTTGATCGCCATTGACTCGTCGAATTCTTCCGGCGTGATGTCCATCAGCGCCGCGACTTTCGACACACCGGCGTTATTCACCAGAATGTCAGTCCCGCCCCACTGCTCAGTGAGCAAGTCGCGAGCACGCTGGAAGTCGGCCTTGCTGCGCACATCCAGTTCGATGGCCATGGCGCTGACGCCACTGCCGTCGAGTTCCAAAGCCAACTGTTGCACGCCCTCGAGGCGCACATCCGCCAGACCGACGCGATAACCCGCCGCATGCAGACGGCGGGCGATGCACTCGCCCAGTCCACGCGAGGCACCCGTTACAAGGGCTACTCGACTCATGATGTAGCCCTCACAGAAGGAAGCCGAGCGCGCTCAGGCTATCGGTGGAGTTGATCAGCCGCACCACTTTGCGCTCCAACGCAGGCACGCCATCGGTGAACCGGATGCGGTGGTTCAGGTCGGCCACGAACGGCGTGTGCACACCGCGCTTGTAGGCGTACAGCAGCTGCGCCGAATTGACTTCGACGATGTTGCCCGCCGCTTCCACCAGGCGGAAGCGCGAGATCGTGCGGATGGTTTTCGCTGCGTCCACCGCCGACGGCGAGTAGCCGGAGGTCAGGCGTTCGATGCGCAGGTCACGCATGCGCGCATCGTCGTAGGCGTAGTTGAGGGTCGCTTCGAAGTCTTCGGTGTCCGGGTCGATCGGCACGATATACTTGCCGCTTTCGCTCCACAGGGTCGCCCACTCGGCGTAATTCTTGTGGTCGAGCAGTTCGGCTTCGCGCCAGATGAATTCGATGGCCTGGGCCAACGGGCCGGAAAAGCCGTTCAGGGTGTCGTGATTGCTCATTGGCTCATCATCCTTTTCCACATGTCGTAGGCACCGCGCATGCCGCCTTCGTCGGTCGCGTGGCTGACCTTGTCGCCGTTTTCAGCGGTGATTTCGCGGTTCAGGCCGCGGTTGACCAGGATTGGCGCATTGACGCCGGCATACGAGCCGCGCTGCACGCGGTCCCAGGCCTCGGCATCGTCGGGGCTGCCGAAACCGAACGGGCCCTGGAAGTGTTCGTGGATACGCATGCGTTCGCGGTTGGCGATTTCCGGGCCGCCGTCCATGCCGAGGGCAACGTGGCGGATCTCGGTTTCGGTGACCGACACCGGGCGCAGCACACGCAAGAACGACATCGACATCGCCACGTTGGGGAACAGGTTCAGGTTGAAACCGGCGCCGTGCAGCGAGCGCACGATGCGACGGACCTGATCGGCCGGCATGGTTTTCGACAGTTCTTCAGTCACATGGGCGAAGCGCTCCTGCAACTGCTCGGTGCCGTCGTCGTGATCGAGATCGACGTGCTCTGGCACCATGACCATCACGCTGTGGCCGTTGCCCAGGGAGTGGGTGACGGCTTGCTCGTCGGTCATGAACGAGAGCATTTCCGAGGTTTCTTCATCCACCGACGACATGAACGACTTGTGCACGATCGGGAAGTGGTAACCGTCGGTGGTGTTTTCCAGCTGGATCTTCCAGTTGCCCTTGAAGCTGAACTTGTGTTCGCCCTGGGTCTTGATCGGGTAGCCGGCGCCCTGCTTCATGAACAGATCCATCCAGTGTTTGGCCCCGCCGAGGAAGTCTTCCAGCGGTTCGATCTCGTCGTTGTAGCTGGCGAACACCATGCCGGCGTAGCTCTCGACGCGCAGGCTGGTCAGCGGCAATTCGGATTTCTCCAGGATGCCTTCGTAGCCGTCCGGATACGGCAGCGCACGCAGCTTGCCGTCCAGGCCGTAGGACCAGCTGTGGTACGGGCAAGTGAAGCCGGTGGCGTTGCCCTTGTGCTTCTCGCACACGGTGGCGCCACGATGGCGGCAACGGTTTTCCAGCACGTTGATGTTGTTCTTCTTGTCGCGCACGACGATCACCGGGCGACGGCCGATGGTAGCGGTCTTGAAGTCGCCTGAGTTGCGCACTTCGCTTTCGTGGGCAACCCACACCCAGGTGCGGTAGAAAATCTTGTCCAGCTCGGCTTCGAACAGCGCCGGGTCGTTGTACAGCGAGACGTCGACGCGGTCATGCCGGACCAGGTCTTCGGGGCTTTTCGACGTTGCGATCAGCCGGTATTCATGAGTGCTCATGCGGTTCTCCTCATGGCTTTTTTTTATGATTTGTTTTTAGCGCCGGCGCGTTCACCGGCCATGCTCTGTTGCAGCTGCGCACCAAAGGCGCAGACCAGTTCGTCCTGACCTTTACGACCGACGATTTGCAGGCCGACCTTCAGCCCGCCGCAGTCGAGCTCCACCGGCACCGTCAACGCCGGATGGCCGCTGAGGTTGAAAGGCCGAACCAGTGGGGTCATGCCGGCCACGGCCTTGCTGCCGGCGCGAGCTTCGCTGAGGGTCGGCGGCAGGGTCGGCAGCGTCGGCAGCAGCAGCACCGCAAAGTCTTGCAGCGCCGCGTCCACTTGTTGGGTGAACGCGGTGCGCACGGCCTCGGCCTGGGCCAGCTCTTGGCGAGTGGTGCGGCTGGCCGCCAGCAAGCGTGTTTCCACATCGATGCCGATCAGGCTTTTGCCGGTCAGGTGGCCGAAGGCCGCCCAGTTTTCGAAATTGATTACGGTCAGGCCGGCGGCGAACGCCGCTTCGAACTCGCTCAGGTGCAGGTTGCCGCGACGCCATCCGGCGCGGTCCGCGGCGGCACCCAGGCTGGCTTGCAGGTGCGAATCGCAGGCCACCTCGAGAAAGCCGACCCTGGCGCCATCACCTGGCAGGCCTTGAGCGGTGAAGCCCGGGCAGATCACCTGCATCGCGGCGATCAGGTCGTCCATGCTTTTGGCGAACGGCCCGACGCAATCGAGGCTGGATTCCAGCGGATGGGCGCCGACACGGCTGACGCGACCATAAGTCGGCTTGAGCCCGGCTATGCCGCAGCACGCTGCCGGCACCCGCACTGAACCACCGGTGTCGGTGCCGATGGCGATGTCCGCCAGGCCAGCCGCGACCGCCGAAGCCGAACCGCTGGACGAGCCGCCAGGAACACGGTCGGGCGCTTGCGGATTGATCGGTGTGCCGGTCCAGTCGTTGATGCCGGTCACGCCGAACGCCAGCTCATGCAGGTTGGTCTTGCCGACGATCTGCCAGCCGGCGTCGAGGATCGCATCGACCACTTCGGCGTTTTTCATCGCCGCCGGTGCATCGGCGAAGGCACGGCTGCCCGAGCGGGTCGGATGCCCGGCGATGTCGATGGAGTCCTTGATGGCGACGCGCTTGCCGTTGCCACCGAGGAGGAATTCGCTGATGAAAGTACTCATGTGCCCGCTCCCAAAGTGAAGAGCTCCGAGTTGAACAGCCGTTGCGTGCGCAAATGCGCAATCAGCCAGGTGCCGTCGACGCAGCGGAAATCGATGTTCAGGCGCGTGCCGAACAGCTCGCTGCGCCCATCGTCGTAGGTGGAAATCTGCTGCATGATCCACTGCCCCTGCGCCGTGCTGCCGTCGACGCTGATCGACTCGCTGGTGAGGTAATGCAGGTTCAGTCGGAAGTGGTCCGAAGGCGGCAGGTAACCACCGACAAATGCGGCCACGGCCTCGCGTCCACGGTGTTGGCCGAAGGTCTGCGCGGTCTGGCTGCCAATGCCTTCCCAGATCGCATCCTCGGTGAACAACCGGGCCAGATCGCTGACGTGGGTGACAGCCCTCGGCACATCGCACAGGTCCATGTAGCGCGCCATCAAGCGGCGCACTTCACTCTCCCCTTCGAGCGTCGCCAGACGCTGCAGCAAGGCCTCGTTCATGGCTTACACCCTGGCCGCGTCAGGGATGGTCAGAGGGCGACCGATGCGCGCCTCGACCTTGGCGTAGCGCCACAGGCTGTACTCGCCCACCGGCGTGGTGCGAAACAGGTTGCAGGCGTCGATCACCGACTGGTGGCAGTCGACGTCGGCCATGATGTACACGGTCCAGGGCGAGGTGGTGGACGGGCCGACCATCAGGCGGTCGTCGTCCATGGCACCGAGCACGGTGATGCCGGGCATGGCGCCAAGGGAGCCCATCATCTGGCTGAAGCCTTTCCACACGCTCAGGCCTTCGCCGGTGGGCAGGTCGAAAAAGTTCTGGGTGATGCCGATGCAGAAGACAACGCGCAATGGCTCTTGGGTGGTTTGCGACATGGGTGCGACTCCTTGAAAAAAGTAATGGGGATTCAGATGTAGCCCGGGAACGGCGGAACGCCGAGGAACACCGAGCCGGCGCCGTCGTACAGGCCTTCGCTGAGGAAGGCGTGCTGGGTCACCACCATCGAGTCGCGCAGGTAGCGTTGCAGCGGATGGCGCAGGTAAATGGCGGTGGTGCCGGCCAGGCTGTAGGCGCTCTGCACGACCTCGGCACCAGCCTGGGATACATGAATCGCCGACAGGCGCAACAGACTGGTCTGCTCCGGGGTGACCGGGTTGCCCGCCAGGATCGAGTTCCACACCTGCTCAGTGGCGTTGTAGAAGAAACCGCGGGCGGCGCTGAGCTTGGCTTCAGCCTTGGCGATCTCGATGCGCACGTAGGCGCGGTCGGACAATTTCGGCGCGCCGGTGATGCCGCTGCCGCCAGCCATGCGGCTGATTTCGTCCAGCGCTGCACGGGCCAGGCCGAGGTTGACCACTGCCAGCACTTGCGCGGCGTAGGCGATCGACGGGTAGCGGAACAGTGGTTCGTCGATGGTCGCGGCACCGCCACGGATGAACGTCCAGCGCTCGTCAACGCGTTTATCGCTCACCCGCAGGTCATGGCTGCCGGTGCCCTTGAGGCCGACCACTTCCCAGTTCTCGACGATGTCTACCTGCTGCGGGCGAAATACAGCGGTGCGCGGCTTGCCGCCAGCGGCGCCAATGCCAACGCCCAACAAGTCTGCGCCTTTGCAGCCGCTGGCGAATTTCCAGGTGCCGTTGACCTGATAGCCACCTTCCACGGTCTCGGCCGGTTGCAAGGGGAACAGACCTCCAGCGAATACCAGGTCCGGGCTTTCGGCGTAGAGTTGCGCCAGGGTTTCCCGCGGCAAGGCGGCCAGGTAGACACCGGCGCTGCCGAAGCTGGCCACCCAGCCCGCCGAGCCGTCGGCTTCGGAGATGCGCTCGATCATTTGCAGGAACAGCGACGGTGCCAGGGCGTCACCACCGAAGCATTTCGGCGTGGCGGCGCGGTAGATGCCCACCTGCTTGAAGCGCTCGATCATGTCCCGAGGCACGTGGGAGCCGGCGTCGAATTCTTCGCGACGTTGGCGGACTTCATCCAGCACTTGCTGGAATAGCTGACTCTCGACCATTGGCACGACCGGGGCGGACACAGGGTCTTGTTGCGCGACAGCTGAACGCAGCATGGGCTAGTTCTCCGTTTTGATTATTGTTAGTGAGGCTGAACCGGTACCTGTAGGAGCGAGCCTGCTCGCGAAAAACGTCCGGACAACGCGGTCATTCAGACGGGACGCGTTATCGTTGACGTCCATCGCGAGCAGGCTCGCTCCTACAAAGAGCGCGGTGGTTGCCCTTGAATTGGAGTCCAGTGTAAAAACCGCATCCGGCCGCAACCATTGGTGCGTGCAACCCCCTCGCTAAAGAAAACCCCTAGCCCCCCACCGATTACCTCTGAGCGCATCCCGCTGTGCGAGCAGGTATAAAACGCCATACTGCAAATCTCTGCCGCCAGGGGCCGTGCGATGTACCTGCCAAAACCGAACGACTTTTATGCGCTGATCGAAGCCATGCCGCTGTGCATCATTCTTCATGACGCGCACACCAAGGAAATTCTCTGGGCCAACGCCGCTGCCCTGGCGGCGCTGGGCTTTACCCTGGAAGAACTGACGCCGCTCAAGGCCCCGGACATGACCCGCGACGCGCCGAAGTACCGCCGTTCGGTGGGCTTGCGCTGGCTGGAAGGCGCCGCGCGCACGGGCCAGCGGGCCATCGAGTGGTGCTATCGCTCCAAGCAAGGGGTGGAGATTCTTTCCGAGGCGGTGGCGACCCTGGTGCACCTGGACGGTCGCGATGTGCTGATGGTGCAGTTCCGCGACATCTCCAAAGAGGACAAGGTCAAGCGCGACCTCAAGCGTTTCGAGAGCCGGCTCAAGGCCTTCATGCAGGACCTGGCCGAAGGCGTGGCGGTGCTAGGCCCCGAGGGCGATATCGGTTTTATCAGTGACTCCGGCGCGCACCTGCTCAACAGCGAAGTGCACAAGCTGATGGGCAAGAACTTCCTGGCCTGGTGTGACGACGCATCCGGCCAGCGCCTGTTGCAACAGCTTGCCCATGAGACACCGGAACACGCGCCGTTCAACGTGCATTACAAGGTGCAGCGCCGGGATGGCGAGTGGCGCTGGCATGACGCGACCTGCCGCTACATCGAGATCGAGGACGATCTGGTCGGCCATCTGCTGCTGTTCCGCGATGTGACCGAACAGGTGCTGGCCGAAGAGGCGCGGCGGGTCAGCGAGCAGAAACTCGAATACCTGGCGCGCTACAACGCCATGGGCGAAATGGCTGTGGCCATTGCCCACGAACTGAGTCAGCCATTGGCCGCGACTCGCAACTTTATTGAAGGTGCGGTGATTCGCCTGGGCAACGCCGGCGAAACCGATCAAGGCGTCGCCTGGGGTTTGCACAGTGCGGTACGGCAAATCGAGCATGCCTCGGTGATCATCAAGAGCGTGCGCGATTACGTGGTCAAGCTGGAGCAATCCGAAGAGCTGGTCGATCTTAATGAGCTGCTGCGCGAAACCCGCTACTTCATCAGCCTGCGGGCCGATCCGAGCCTGGTGCGCGTGGAAATCGTCACCGCGCCCGAACCACTGCGGGTGAGTTGCGAGAAGGTGTTGATCGGCCAGGTGATCCTCAACCTGGCCTTCAACGCCATCGAAGAAATGGCCGACCTGCCCGCCGAACGGCGCGTGTTGCGGATCCATGCCAGCCGCGACAACGATGTGGCCCTGGTGCGCATCGAAGACTGCGGCCGGGGCATTCAGGCCCAGGCGCAGGAGAAGCTGTTCGACGGCTTTTTTTCTTCCAAGGTCAGCGGCAACGGCATTGGCCTGGCGCTGTGCAAGAACATCATCGGCCGCCACCGTGGCGATATCTGGGCGCAAAACCTGGAGCCGTGCGGCGCGGTGTTCAGCTTCTCCCTCCCCCTCGCATAAAGCAAAGATCGCAGCCTGCGGCAGCTCCTACAGGGTGCGCATTACCCTGTAGGAGCTGCCGCAGGCTGCGATCTTTTCGCTCTTGCCCACGACTGGCACAGACACACAAACACTTGGCAGGCAGGGCAATTCTCCCGATCGCGGGGCACGGCAGAATCAAAGGGTAAAAATCTGCCGAAGCACCCGCGATCCGCGTTACCAACAATTCAGGAAGTTCCCCTTATGCGAACAAACAGGATCTCCGTACAGTCAGCGCTAGGCCTGAGCCTGCTTGTACTCGGTTTGAACAGTGCCCGCGCGGATTTGCCCGCCGGTACGATTGGCCAGACCGTTCTGGCGTTTCCACCCGAGGCTCACCGTGCGTTTGTCATCGACGTCGAGTTCGAAAGTTTCGTCGCTGGCCGGGTGACCGTGGTCGACCCGGACCAGAAGCGCATCCTCGGCATGGTGCCGACCGGTTTCGCTGCGCCGTCGACCCTCAGTCACGACAAGAAAACCCTCTACAGTGCGGACATCTGGTATTCCCGAGGCACCCGCGGTACCCGCACCGACGTGCTGACCGCCTGGGACAGTTCGACCCTGTCGCCCGCCTGGGAAGTGCTGATTCCGAACAAGCGCGCCGAATCGCTGACCCAGCGTTATTCACTCAAGCCAAGCGGCGACGACAAGTTCGTCTACGTCTACAACTTCACGCCGTCGACTTCGGTCACTGTGGTCGACACCCAGGCCAAGGCCGTTGTCACGGAAATCGCCATCCCCGGTTGTGTGCTCAACTACCCGATCGGCAACCGCCGCTTCGCCTCGCTGTGCGGTGACGGCAGCCTGCAAGTGGTGACCCTCAACGATCAGGGCCAGGAAACCGCGCGCAGCCGCACGCCGTTCTTTGATCCGAATGCGGAAAAACTGGTAGAGCGCGCGGTCAACGTCGGCGACATCTACTACTTCACCACCACCACCGGCACCGTACGCCCGGTGGATTTCGCCGGTGATGCGCCGAAGGTCCTGCCGTCCTGGTCGCTGGTTTCCGACGAGGAAAAGAAAGCCGGTTGGGCGCCGGGTGGCTGGCAGTTGATGGCCGTGGCACCGAAGCTGGACCGCCTGTACGTGCTGATGCACGACGCCCACGAAGCCATGAAGTGGGAAGACCCGAGCCCGCTGATCTGGGCGTTCGACCTCAAGACCCACAAAAAGGTGGCGACCCTGGAAGCCCCGGTTCCGGTGTGGAGCATGCAGGCCACTGGCGACGACAAGCCGTTGTTGCTCGGCACCGACGTGGAAGGCGGTTTGCAGATTTTCGATCTGAAGACCAACAAGCTCACCGGCAGCATGCCGAAAGTCGCCAAAACCGCGACTCAGGTCCTGAGCTACTAAGAGGTTCGGCCATGCACACAGATCCGATCTTCATCATTGCCAGCGCCATCGCCATCGCGGTGTTGCTGGCCAGCGCCGCGACCCACAAGTTGCGCGCGCCGGCCCGCTTCGCCCGGCAACTGGCGGACTATCAACTGCTGCCCGAAGCGCTGGTGCGCCCAACGGCACGGCTGGTGCCGCTGCTGGAACTGGCCATCGCCTTTGCCCTGCTGGTGCCGGTCAGCCGTGGTTATGCCGCGTTGAGCGCCGCCAGCCTGTTGGCGCTGTACGCCGCCGCCATCGGCATCAACCTGTGGCGCGGTCGCGCCGACATCGACTGCGGTTGCACCGGGCCCGACCAGGCACAGCCACTGCGCCCGGTACTGCTGCTGCGCAACAGTGCGTTGGTGGCACTGGCGCTGGTGGCCAGCGTGGCGCCGGTGGTCCGCGACCTGAACCTGTTCGATGGCTTCGTGACCCTGGCCGCCGCCGCGGTCGCGTTGCTCATCTACGCCTCGGCCGATGGCTTGCTGGCGAATTCCCCTCTTCTGCTCAAATTGATTGGTAGGTAATCGAAATGGAAGGCTTGATTGTTTCCAACGTTCTGCTCTGGGTGCTGCTGGTGGCCGTGGCGTTTGTCGTCATGGGCCTGGTGCGGCAGATTGGCGTACTGCACGGGCGTCTGGCCCCGGCTGGCGCGCTGATGGTGGACAAAGGCGTGGCGGTCAATGAACCCGCGCCGCAAATCACTGCCAGCGATCGTCACGGTCGCCCGGTGAACTTCGGCTATGCCGGTGAAAAGTCGCAATTGCTGTTCTTCCTTTCGCCGACCTGCCCGATCTGCAAGTCGCTGCTGCCGGCGATCAAATCCATCGCCAAGGAGCAGGCCGCGAGCCTGGACGTGGTGTTCGTCAGCGATGGCGACATGGACGCCCAGCAAGCGCTGATCCGCGAACACAAACTCGAAGACGCCACCTACGTGGTCGGCCCGCAAGTGGGCATGACCTACCAGATCGGCAAGCTGCCGTACGCCGCGCTGATCGACAAGGCCGGCACCCTGCGGGCCAAAGGCCTGGTCAACTCCCGCGAGCACCTGGACAGCCTGTTCGAAGTCGAGCACCTCAAGCACGCCACGCTGCAGCAGTACCTCAATGCCCAACCGCACACCCACGATCACGACCACAGCCACGGCCATAGCCACTGATAAGGCAGGGAGACCTTTATGAAACTGCTGGATCTGTTGTTTGAGCGTTCGTCCCGCCGTGTCGCCGACACCACTTCGCGCCGCAAGCTGCTGGCACGCATGGGGTCGCTGATGGTCGCCGGTGCCGCCCTGCCCCTGCTGCTGCCGCTGGATCGCACCAGCAAGGCCCTGGCCGCGGAACCTGCTCAGGCCGGCGACCCGGGTGATCCGAACAGCTGCGACTACTGGCGCTACTGCTCCATCGACGGCTTTCTGTGCAGCTGCTGCGGTGGGTCGGTGACGTCCTGCCCACCGGGCACCGAAGCCTCGCAAGTGACCTGGATCGGCACCTGCCGCAACCCGGCCGACGGCAAGGACTACATCATTTCGTACAACGACTGCTGCGGTAAGCAAAGCTGCGCCCAGTGCGCCTGCACCCGTAACGACAGTGAAGAACCGGCCTACCGCCCGTTCAACAACAATGATGTGAACTGGTGCCTGGCCGCCAAATCGCACATCTACCACTGCACCGTTTCGGTCATCCGCGGCGTCGCCGTTTAAAAAACGCGCTTTGCGCCGGTTGTTCGCGCAATCGGCGTCTTTTTTCTGTGGCTGCTTTTCTTTTTTTACTGCTTTGTGTGTGTACCTGTAGGAGCGAGCCTGCTCGCGAAGAACGTCAACGATAACGCGGGCTATCTGGTTTAACGCGTCGCCCTTGAGCTCTTCGCGAGCAAGCTCGCTCCTACAGGTGCCAAACGGTCATCAGCGGAGTTCGGTTAAATGCGTAGTTTGATATTGCTCGGTCTCGTCTGCGCCCTTGGCGCTCCGCTCGCGTTCGCCCGGGCTATTCCCGACCCGGCGCAGAGTCATGCGCCGGGTAATGAATCGCTGCAAACCCCGATTGCCCAGGCCGGCTACAGCGTCGGTGTGAACTACCAGCTGCAATGCGCCGGTTGCCACCTGGGCGACGGCAGCGGTTCCGCCGCCAACGACACGCCACGGATGAAAGGCTTTGTCGGCAACTTCCTGAAGGTCCCCGGTGGCCGCGAATTCCTCGTGCGGGTGCCGGGCATGTCGCAATCGGCGTTGAACAACGCGCAACTGGCGGATTTGCTCAACTGGTTGATGCGTGAGGACGGCATGGCGGGCAACAGCCTGCCGGCCGACTATCAGCCTTACACCACCGAAGAGGTCACGGTATTGCGCGCCAAGACCATGCTCAACCTGCCCGGCACCCGCAGCGAGTTGATCAAGGCCATGCGTGCCCAGGGCATCGCGATCGATGACGGGATGAATGACTGAGAACGCCGTGCCGATGGACGCATTGACGGCAAATAAGTAACGTAACCGGTGCTGTTTTCGAACCTGGAAAATCGAAAAGGGAGTTTGCATCGTGACCGAAGAGACAAAAACCAAAGGACCGGCTTCGTATTTCCCGTCCATTGAAAAAAAGTATGGGCAGCCGATCAGCCACTGGCTGGACCTGCTCAAGACCGTCAGCGACAAGAAACACATGGAACTGGTGGCCTGGCTCAAAGCCGAACACGGCATGGGTCATGGTCACGCCAATGCGCTGGTTGCCTATCATCTGGCAGCCACTAAAAGCGCCTAGCCATGCGCAGTCAGTGGAGCCGGGTAAAACCGGCTCCACCGTAAATTTTCTGTTGCCCTATCCTTTCATCCAACCCATCACGCCGGACATCGACCATGTCAGCCCCCGAATCCACCCTCCTCGACAGCTGGCACCACAACGCCCGGGCCTGGGTCGACGCCATCCGCGGCGGCACCATCGAAAGCCGCCAAAAGGTCACCGACCAGGCCATCCTGCTGGCGGTGCTGGGTCGCCAGCCCGAGCGGGTGCTCGACCTGGGCTGCGGCGAAGGCTGGTTGTTGCGTGCGCTGGCGGACCGGGGTATCGAGGCGGTCGGCGTGGATGGCGATGGGACGCTGGTGGAGGCGGCGCGGGCGGCGGGCGCTGCGCCGGTGTATTTGGCGAGCTATGAACAACTGGCAGACGCGAAAGTCGACATCGGCCGCGACTACAACCTGATCTGCGCCAACTTCGCCCTGCTGCATCAGGACATCATCCCCCTGCTCGCCGCCATGAACACCCTGCTCACCCCTGGCGGCGCGCTGGTGATCCAGACGCTGCATCCGTGGACTGCTGCGGCAGGCGACTATCAGGATGGCTGGCGGGAAGAGACCTTCGCCGGCTTCAAGGGGCAGTGGCACCCCATGCCGTGGTATTTCCGCACCCTGTCCAGTTGGCTCAACGCGCTGGACATGGCGGGTTTTGTGCTGGCCGGCTTGCAGGAACCACAGCATCCGCAAAGCTCTGTGCCGCAGTCGTTGCTGTTGGTGGCCGAGCCAAGGCTGTAGGAGCGCGGCACGACCAACATCATCAGCGATTGATCTACCGCCTTCGCGGGCAAGCCCGCTCCCACAAGGTTCCTCAGTGTTCACAAAACCTGTGGGAGCGGGCTTGCCCGCGAAGGCGTCGGCACAGCCAACATAGAAGCCGGAGCACTGTGAAGTACTCCGGTGCGCTCATGCTACTAACGCATCAGGCCCATTCTTTACGCAACTGGCGCGCAGCGTTGACCATGTGCACCAGCGCCGCTTCGGTTTCCGGCCAGCCGCGAGTCTTCAGACCGCAGTCCGGGTTGACCCACAGGCGATCGGCGGGAATACGCTTGGCGGCCTTGCGCAGCAGGTTGGCCATTTCCGAGGAGTCCGGCACCCGTGGCGAGTGGATGTCGTACACACCCGGGCCGATTTCGTTCGGGTAGGCGAAGGCTTCGAACGCGTCCAGCAGTTCCATGTCCGAGCGCGAGGTTTCGATGGTGATCACGTCGGCATCCATGGCGGCGATGGACTCGATCACATCGTTGAACTCGCTGTAGCACATGTGGGTGTGGATCTGGGTTTCGTCACGCACGCCGCAGGCGCACAGGCGGAACACTTCGGTCGCCCAGTCCAGGTAGTGCTGCCACTGCGCCTGGCGCAACGGCAAGCCTTCACGGAACGCAGCCTCGTCGATCTGCACGATCCTGATCCCGGCGGCTTCCAGGTCCATCACTTCGTCGCCAATGGCCAAGGCCAGTTGACGGGCCTGTACTTCGCGGGTCACGTCTTCGCGCGGGAACGACCACATCAGCATGGTCACGGGACCGGTCAGCATCCCCTTCATCACCTTGTCGGTGAGGCCTTGGGCGTAGCGGATCCACGCCACGGTCATGGCTTTCGGACGGCTCAGGTCGCCGTAGATCACCGCCGGTTTCACACAGCGCGAACCGTAGCTCTGGACCCAGCCGAAACGGGTGAACACGTAGCCATCGAGTTGCTCGGCGAAGTATTCGACCATGTCGTTGCGCTCGGCTTCACCGTGCACCAGCACGTCCAGGCCCAGGCGTTCCTGCACTTGCACGGCGTGACGGATCTCGCTGTGCATGGCTTCGGTGTATTCGGCTTCGGTCAGCTTGCCTTGCTTGAACGACTGGCGAGCCAGACGGATCGACGCGGTTTGCGGGAACGAACCGATGGTGGTGGTCGGGAACAGCGGCAGGTTCAGGCCGGCGCGCTGTTTCTCGATACGCTGGGCAAACGGCGAATGCCGCTGGCTGTCCTGGACGGTGATGGCGGCAACACGCGCCTGCACGGCTGGCTTGTGAATGCGTGCCGACGCAGCACGGCTTGCCTGCACGGCGCGGCTTTGAGTCAGCGCTTCAAGCACTTTTGGCGCTTCCGGCTCATTCACCGCCTGAGCCAGCAGCGCGACTTCTTCACACTTCTGCACGGCAAACGCCAGCCAGCTTTTCAGTTCGGCATCGAGCTTGTCTTCACGACCCAGGTCAACCGGGCTGTGCAGCAGCGAGCAGGATGGCGCGACCCACAGGCGATCACCCAGACGTTCTTGGGCGTGCTGCAAGGTGGCCAAAGCGTTTTCCAGATCGCAGCGCCAGACATTACGACCGTTGACCACGCCCAGCGACAAAACTTTGTAGGCCGGCAGGCGATCGAGGATGGTCGGGTACTGCTCAGGGGCGCGCACCAGGTCGATGTGCAGGCCGTCCACCGGCAGGTTGGCGGCCAGGCCGAGGTTCTCTTCCAGCCCACCGAAGTAAGTGGCCACCAGCTTCTTCAGCGGGTCACGCTGAATCAGGTTGTAGGCCCGCTCAAAGGCATTTTTCCAGTCCTGTGGCAGGTCGAGCACCAGGATCGGCTCGTCGATTTGCACCCACTCGACGCCCTGTGCCGCCAGGCGCTGGAAGATCTGGCCGTACAGCGGCAACAGACGATCCAGCAGCTCCAGCTTGTCGAATTCGGCGCCCTTGGCCTTGCCCAGCCACAGATAAGTCAACGGGCCGATGATCACCGGCTTGACGTTGTGCCCCAGTGCCCGGGCTTCTTCGACTTCTTCGAACAACTGGTCCCAGCCGAGCTGGAACTGCTGGTCGGCGCTGAATTCAGGGACGAGGTAGTGATAGTTGGTGTCGAACCACTTGGTCATTTCCTGGGCGTGCGCGCCGCCGCAGCAACTGTCGCTAACACCGCGAGCCATGCCGAACAGGGTTTGCAGGCTGGCCTTGCCATCGTGCGGGCGGAACCGCTCCGGGATCACACCGAACATCAGCGAGTGGGTCAGGACCTGGTCGTACCAGGCAAAGTCACCGACCGGCAGCAGCTCGATCCCGGCTTTTTTCTGCAAGTCCCAGTGGGTCTTGCGCAGGTCGCGGCCCACGGCGCGCAGACCGGCTTCGTCGAGTTCGCCCTTCCAGAACGCCTCTTGGGCCTTTTTCAGTTCACGGTCGCGGCCGATGCGCGGAAATCCAAGGGAATGGGCCAAAGCCATGACAATAAAACTCCATCTGGTTAATGGAGTCATTGTCGGTAGTTGAGCCCCGGTGAGACAAACTCATTTAAATCGTGATGATCACGAGTTTATTTCATGAAGATAGACGCAGGCCTTTGCTTCGAATACGTCGGGGCGCGACGCACTACTCCTGATAGTAATAAAGCTTGTTGATGATCACCCATCGACCGTCCACCTTCAGCAACGACAGGTAATCGGTAAACCGTATCCCGGCGAAATCATCGATGACCTTGACCACCGCGGCGTCGCCGGTGACATCGAGATTGATCACCTGCCAAAACGGCTGCGTACCGGCAGGCGCCGGGATTTCGGCCTTGATGGCGATGACAAACTCATCCAGGGAAGCCCATTCGAGCACCTTCTGGAAGTGACCGATGATGCGACAGTCTGGATGAAAGGCCTTGCGCAACAGCGCTTCATCGGCGAAGACCATGCCCTCCACGTAATGACGCACCACCAGGTTGATCTGATCGGTATCTATCGATTGAGTGCTCATGATTGAACCTCTGGTTGTCTTGACCGACAGTCTCCCCAAGGCTGATCAAGCAGAAAGTTTAGGCAGCACCTGTGCAGTTGCACGGTTTTACGACCGGAGGCGCTGAGCCCACAGCGCAAAAAAACAGTGGCGAGGGAGCAAGCCCCCTCGCCACAATGGAATTGTTTCTGCCTGATCAGATCTCCCAGATCAGGTTGACCGCTGCATAACGCCCAGGCTGAGTCAGACGATCAAGACCCGCTGCGTTTTCGTCGCGGCCTTGCACGTCACCCCAGTTCCAGTACTTCTTGTCGGTGACGTTGAACAGGCCGCCGTTGATCGATACTTCCTGCGTCACCTGCCACCAGGCCGTCAGGTCGAGGGTGCCGTAGCCCGGGGTCTCGAACTGGCTGTTGATCAGCAAGTCGGCATCGCCGCTGTGGTCGACGCGGTCCTTGGACTGAACCAGGGTCCACATGACCTGGCCGCCATACACGCCGCTCGGTGCATCGTAGGCCAGGCCCATGACCGCCTTGAGCGGGTCGACACTGTTGAGCGCCTCGCCGGTTTCCTCATTCTTGCCGCGTGCATAGGCAATCGAACCCAGGGCACGGGTACCTGCCGGCATGAAGGCGTCCAGCTTGATGTCACCCTTGGCTTCGGCACCACGGATGGTGACCTTGCTCACGTTTTGCGACTGGAAAGTCAGCGGGATGTCGCTGGTCGGATCAGTGAAGCTGACCGTTTCGATGAAGTCCTTGTACTTGTTGTAGAACAGCGCGATGCCGAAGCTGCCCAGGTCGTAGCGACCGCGCAGGCCGGTCTCGAAGCTGTTGCTGGTTTCCGGCTTGAGGTTCGGGTTGCCGATTTGCCTGTAGCCAAATTGCGGGTTGCTGAACTCACCATACATGTTGACCGGGTTCGGCGCGCGGAAGCCGGCAGCGTACTGGCCGTAGACGCTTTCGTGTTCGGTCAGCTGATAGGTCACACCGAACTTCGGCGAAATGTGATCGTCGGAGAGGCGCGAGGGATCGGTGTCCGAGGGCAAGCCGTTGAGGTATTCCCGGGTGACGTGCGGTGTCTGACGGTAGTAGTCGTAGCGCAGGCCTGGCAACAGGGTCCAGCGGCCGACCTCGATACTGTCCTGGACGAACAGGCCCAGGGATTCGCTGGTCGGATCCGGGAAGTCGCTGACCGGGAAGTTCTCCGTGGCCGGCACAGTGGCGCCGGTGTCCAGGCGCACTTCTTTACCCGTACGCTTGTTGCTCGACTCGATGCGTTTGACCTCGGCACCGTAGATCAGGTGGTGCCGGGTGTCGGCAATCGCGAACTCCTTGTCGAGCTGGGTGTTCAGGCTCCACAGGCGCTCGTCGTAAGTCGACTGGCGGGTGCGCACGCGGTTGACCCGCGAGGTGGTCTGGCGCTGCTGATAAGTGTCCTGGTCGTTGCTGCTTTCCTGATAGTTCAACTGCCATTGCAGCTTGTCGGCCATCGCGCTGTCCAGGGCCAGGGTATGGGCCAGGCTGTAGCGGGTGCGGTCGATGCTGTCATCGGCCGTGGAGCCGAGAATCGCCGGGCTGGTGATGGTGGCGCGGGTGACGATATCGCTCAGCAGGTTGCTGTTGGCGTCATCCTGGTAGCGCTCGTAAGTGAACTGCAGGCGGTCGCCCTCGCCGTAGTCCCAGCCCAGTTTGGCCAGCACGTTTTCGGTGGTGTAGTTGAGCGGGTTGGCTTCGGTGCGCGATGCGCCTACGCCACCGACGTTGCCTGCGGTGTCGGTGGACTGACCGTCGCGGCGACCCAGGTGCAGCAGGCCGTCGACAGTACCGGTACGCCCGGCGAACGTGGCGCTGCGCTGCCAGCTGTCATCGCTGCCGTCGTAGCCGGTCTTGAAGCGCGCGTAGGTGTCGTCACCGTCTTCGAGGTACTCGCCGGCATCTTTGGTCAGGTAGCTGACCGCACCGCCGATGGCGTCGCTGCCGTACAACGAGGACGCCGGGCCGCGGATGATTTCCACCTGCTTGATGGTGTCGAGGTCGACGTAGTTGCTGCGCACGTCCTGGAACGGGCTGAAAGCGTTGCTTTGCGGGACGCGCACGCCGTCGACCTGAGTCAGTACCCGATTGCCGTCGATACCGCGGATGTTCGCCCCGGACAGACCGAAACGGCTGCCGGTGCCGCTGACCGAAACACCCGGCTCGTAACGCACCACATCCTTGAGGTCCTTGTCGTTTTGCTGATCGATTTCACGTTCGCTGTGCACCGACACGGTACTCGGCACTTTCAGCAGGGTCTGCTCGGTGCGGGTGGCGGTCACGCTGACGGTATCGAACTGGGTAACGGGTTCAGCGGCAAAGGCCAGCGAAGGCGAGAGCAACAGCAAGCAGAGCCAGGGACGCTTGGCGAATGGCGGGCGGATCGACATCTAACTTTTACTCCTGGGATCTGACAGTGGTCACTTGCATGCAGGGTGTTGAAGGGGGTCTGCATGGGCGACGGACACTGTCCGGCGTGTGTTTTGTATGAACCAAGCGTTTGGCCCCTTTCTGTCGAAGGGATGTATACAAAAACGCTTGTCGGCAGCGGCGGCGAAGATAACCAGCTTGACTTGTAAATGCAAATTATTATCATGTGCATTATATTTCAAAATCAGAACGAGCGTGCATGAAGCACTTCTGGGGTTGTCTGGGGTTATCGATTGCGCTGCATTTGAGCGCCGGATGGCTCGTTCGCGAGATTCAGGCCGCGCCCGAACCGCTGGCCTTTCAGCCGCCGATGGCGATTCAACTGGTGACGCTGGCGCCGGTTGCCGTGCCCACACCATCTGCGCCGCAGCCCGTGCGCGCGCCTGCCCCGATGCCGGCACCAGCACCTGCGCCTGCACCTGCGAAGCAACCTGAAACGGCGAAAGCCGAGACCGCACCGCCTGCACCGATACCGGTCAAACCGCTGCCGGTCAGTACCCAGCCGTCCAAGGTCAAGGCGCCAGGCAAGCCACAGCCGCCTGCCAAACCTCGTGGCGAAACCAAACCGGAACCCCGTCGTGTCGAACCCGTTGAGCTTCCGGCCACCATGGCGCAGACCCCGACTCGACCGGCACCGGCAGCGACGCCCGCCGCCGCGCCCGCACAGAACGCCAACCCGACCCTCCCCGTCGCTGCCGCTCCGGCGCCCATGCTCACCCCGGTGGTCAGCCTGCGCCCGTCCTTCGTCACCCCTCCCCCGGCGCCCCGTTATCCCAACACTGCCCGCCGTCGCAACCAGCAGGGTGTGGTGCGGATCGAGGTGCGCCTCGATGAGCGCGGCCAACAACTCAAGCTGACGCTGGTGCGTTCCTCGGGGGTGGAGAGCCTTGACCAGGCCGCTCTCGAAGCAGTGACCACCTGGCGTTTCCGCCCCGAAATTGTCGACGGCCGGGCTGTGCCCAGCCGTGTAGAGATACCAATAGAATTCGCCCTCACGGCGAACCGTTGATCCTGAAGGAGCATCACATGACCGCCAATACTTCCGCCCTGCCAGTCGCCCCGGCGCTGTACCAGACCTGGCAACAACTGCGCGCCGAACAACCCGGCCTGCGCGCCCGCGACGCCGCCGCCAAACTGGGTGTCAGCGAAGCTGAACTGACCGCCAGCCGCCTGGGCACCGACACCGTGCGTCTGCGCCCGGAATGGAAGGAACTGCTGCCGGCGCTGGGGGAACTGGGCACCATCATGGCCCTGACCCGCAACGAGCATTGCGTGCACGAGCGCAAAGGCGTGTACAGCGAAGTGACCGTGATGGGCAGCGGCCAGATGGGTATGGTGCTGTCGCCGGACATCGACCTGCGCCTGTTCCTCAGCGGCTGGGCCAGCGTGTTCGCCGTCGATGAAAGCACCCCGCGCGGCCCGCAGCGCAGCGTCCAGGTGTTCGACCGCCAGGGCCTGGCCGTGCACAAGGTCTACCTGACCGCCACCAGCTTCGATGCCGCCTGGGCGCCGTTGGTCGAGCGTTTCCGTGCCGAGGAACAAAGCGCCGAACTGGACCTGCAACCGCTGCCGCAAGCCAAGGCCCCGCGTGTCGACAGCGAAGTGGACGTCGACACCCTGCGCAGCGAATGGTCGCAGCTCAAGGATACCCACGACTTCTTCATGCTGCTCAAGCGCAACGATGTAGCGCGCACCCAGGCCCTGCGCCTGGCCGGAAACGAGTGGGCAGAACCCTTGGCCACCGTCGAGCTGACCCAGGTCATCGAAGAAGCCGGCAAGCGCGAAGTGCCGATCATGGTGTTCGTCGGCAACAAGCATTGCATCCAGATTCACTCAGGCCCCGTCAGCAACCTGCGCTGGATGGACACCTGGTTCAACGTGCTCGACCCGATGTTCAACCTGCACCTGAAGACGACCGGCGTGACCGAGTTGTGGCGTGTGCGCAAGCCGAGCGTCGATGGCATCATCACCAGCTACGAAGGTTTCGATGCCGAAGGCGAACTGGTGATCCAGTTGTTCGGCGTGCGCAAGCCGGGCATCCCTGAGCGTGACGACTGGCGTGCCCTGGCTGAAACCGCCACCCCTCTGATCGGCTAAGGAATAGTCCCGATGCGTATGAAAACACTGCTGGCCTGTGCCAGCGTGCTCGTCAGCCAGATGGCCGTCGCCGACGCCCTGCCCCAGCGCTGGGTCAGCGCCGGCGGTGCGTTCAGCGAATGGGTGGTTGCCCTGGGCGGCGAAAGCAAGCTGGTGGGAGTCGACAGCACCAGCCAGTACCCGCAGTCGCTGCACAGCCTGCCGGGCGTCGGCTACCAGCGTGCGCTGGCGGCCGAAGGCATCCTGGCCCTGAAGCCGGACATTCTGGTGGGCAGCAACGAAATGGGCCCGCCGCCGGTGCTGGAGCAACTCAAGGCTGCCGGCGTGCGCATTGAATTGCTCTCGGCCAAGGCCGACGTGCCGGCCCTGCAACACAACCTGACCGAACTCGGCCAGTTGCTGGGCAAGGAAACCGAGGCCCAGGCGCTGATGGCAGGCTACCTCAAGCG
Organism: Pseudomonas sp. GW821-FHT02A08; assembly: GCF_059422045.1. NCBI lineage: Bacteria > Pseudomonadati > Pseudomonadota > Gammaproteobacteria > Pseudomonadales > Pseudomonadaceae > Pseudomonas > Pseudomonas sp. GW821-FHT02A08. The sequence continues at coordinate 23,929 of NZ_JBWKWD010000033.1, read as the reverse complement.
TCTGCACACCCAGGCCGACCGGGTCAGGCTGGCGCAGCAACAGCAACCGGCTCCCCGGGTGCTGATGCTGCTCAGCCATTCCGGTGGCAACCTGCAAGTGGCGGGCAAGGACACCCTGGCGGCCTGGATGATCCAGCAGGCCGGCGGTAAAAGCCTGGGTGAGCACAACGGCTACAAACCGGTCTCCAGTGAAGCGATGCTGAGCCTGGACCCGCAGGTGATCATCTTTGCCGGCGGTAAACTGGAAGGCGATGCGGCCCGCAAAGCCCTGCTGGAACAGAACCCGATCCTGGCGCAAACCCAGGCCGGGCGTGATGGCCGGGTGGTGGTGATCGACCCGACGCTGCTGGTCGGTGGCCTTGGCCCGCGGGTACCGGACGCGTTGACCCGTCTTTCCACGGCGTTTTACCCGGATGCCAAAGCGCAGACCGCCGGAATCAACCCATGACGGCCATTTTCCGGCCGCGTCCGACCTTGATCTTTTTGCTGCTGTTGCTGGTGCTGGTGTTCTGGCTGTCCCTGGCTCTCGGGCCGGTCAGCCTGCCCCTGGGCGATATCTTGCTGGCCGGGATGCGCCTGCTGGGGTTGCCGCTTGACGGGGGCGACACGCAGCAGGCGGAGCTGATCCTCGGTCAGATCCGCCTGCCGCGCAGCCTGCTCGGCATCGCCGTGGGCTCGGTGCTGGCGTTGTCCGGCGTGGCGATGCAGGGGTTGTTCCGCAACCCCTTGGCGGATCCTGGCCTGGTCGGCGTCTCCGGCGGTGCCGCGCTGGGTGCCGCCCTCGCCATCGTCGGCGGCAGCCTGCTGGGTGGCGTGCCACCGGCCATCGAACCTTATCTGCTGTCGGTCAGCGCCTTCGCCGGTGGCTTGATTGTCACGGCGGTGGTGTATCGCTTCGGTCGCCGCAATGGGCAAACCGATGTTGCCACCATGCTGTTGGCGGGTGTGGCGATGACGGCCATGGCCGGTGCCGGGGTCGGTCTGTTCACCTACCTGGCCGATGACGCGACCCTGCGCACCCTGACGTTCTGGAACCTGGGCAGCCTCAACGGCGCCAGCTATCCGCGCCTGTGGCCATTGCTGATCGTCACCCTGGGCGTGGCGCTGTGGTTGCCACGTCGTGCGGCGGCGCTCAATGCCATGCTGCTGGGTGAATCGGAGGCCCGTCACCTGGGCTTCGACATCGAGCGCATCAAGCTTGAGCTGGTGTTGTGCACGGCGCTCGGCGTCGGCGCGGCCGTCGCGGCGGCCGGCCTGATCGGCTTTATCGGTCTGGTGGTACCGCACCTGATGCGCCTGCTGGTGGGTCCGGATCACCGGGTGTTGCTGCCCGCGTCGTTGCTGGCCGGTGCGAGCCTGCTGTTGCTGGCCGATCTGGCCGCGCGCCTGCTATTGGCGCCGGCCGAATTGCCCATCGGCATCGTGACCGCACTGATCGGCGCTCCGTTCTTTCTCTATCTGCTGGTACGAGGGCGTTCCTGATGCTGCGGGCAAACAACTTGCTGGTACGTCGTGGCAACCGCACGGTACTGGCGAACATCGATATCGAGTTGCGCCCCGGTGAAGTGCTGGGTGTGCTGGGCCCCAATGGTGCCGGCAAAAGCACCCTGCTCGCGGCCTTGTGTGGTGAACTGGCGACCAGTGAAGGCAGGGTCAGCCTCGACGAGCGTCCACTCGCCGACTGGCCGGGTCAGGAGCGAGCCAAACGCCTGGCCGTGCTGCCGCAGAGTTCGAGCCTGAACTTTGCGTTTTCGGTCAATGAAGTCGTCGGCATGGGGCGCTTGCCCCATGCCAGCGGCCGCGTGCGCGATGCCGAAATCGTCGCCGAGGCGCTCAAAGCCGCCGACGCCCTTCATCTGGCCGGACGCAGCTATCTGGCCCTGTCCGGCGGTGAACGCCAGCGCGTGCATCTGGCGCGAGTGCTCGCACAGCTCTGGCCAGGTGCCGAAGGGCAAACCCTGCTGCTCGATGAACCGACGTCGATGCTCGATCCGCTGCACCAGCACACCATTTTGCAAGCCGTGCGCGACTTCGCCGAGCGTGGTGCCGCCGTGCTGGTGATCCTGCACGACCTCAACCTGGCCGCACGTTACTGCGATCAACTGCTGTTGTTGCAACAGGGCCTGCCCCACGCCTACGGTCCACCGGCACAGGTGCTGACCGTCGAGGCGCTGGCGGCGGTGTATGGCCTGGAGGTGCTGATTCACCAACACCCGGAACGCGGCCACCCGTTGATCATCGCGCGCTGATACCGTCCCCCTCCTTCGTTGATCGAGGGGGCTTCTGTCTATTCAAGGAAAACCGATGCGCTTTCTGTTGCTGTGTGCGTTCAGCCTGTTGGCTGCCTGCCAAACCCATTCTGTAACGCCGCCCCCGGCGCCGATTGCCCCGCAGGGGCGCGATCATGCCGATCTCGGCGTCATCCGCGAACTGGCCAGCGGTCGCACGCTGACCCCGCAGGAATTGGTCGGGCGTCTGGCTGCCGCGCCTCGGGTTCTGGTCGGTGAACAGCACGACAACCCGGACCACCACGCCCTGCAATTGTGGTTGCTGCGCGAGCTGGCGGCACAGCGTGCACAGGGCAGCCTGCTGATGGAGATGCTCAACCCCGATCAACAGGCCAAAGTCGATGCCGCGCAAAGCGCGACCCGCGCTGGCCAGCCGCCGGCGGATGCGTTCAAGGCGCTGGCCTGGCAGGCCAATTGGGACTGGAGCGTCTACGGTGCCCTCGTCACCTACGCGCTGCGCCAACCCTATCCACTGCTGGCGGCGAACCTGGACCGCGCGCAGATCATGCAGATCTACCGACAGCGCCCTGAGTTGAAAGGCGAAGCGTCCACCACCCGACAGGTGCAGGCGACCTTGCTGGACGACATCCGCCAATCCCATTGCGGTCTGCTGCCCGAATCACAAATGCCGGCCATGCTCGCCGTGCAGCAACAACGCGACCGGCGCATGGCCGAGCGCCTGATGGCCGCGCCGACGCCGGCGTTGCTGCTGGCCGGGGCCTTTCATGTGCGCAAGGATCTGGGGGTGCCGCTGCACTTGAAAGACCTCGGTGCCGGTGAAGGCAATGCGGTGCTGATCCTCGCCGAAGCGGGCAAGACCGTGACTGCCGAGAGCGCGGATTACGTGTGGTACACGGCTGCACAGCCGGAACAGGATCATTGCGCGAAGTTGCGTCGTTAATTGTGGCGAGGGAGCTCTCTCGCCCTGACGGCGCGACACTATGTCACGCCTCTGCGCCGGTCCAATGGTCGTATCCACCCCGCCGCTACCGGCACAGTTTGTTAAGATCCCCCCGATTTTTTCGTCTGTACAGTCACCACGCTGTCAGTTTCAGCCTGTTCAACAGGATGCTTTTTTCCATGAGTACTTTGTTTACCCGCCGAACTGTCCTGCAAGGCATGGGCCTGTTGAGCCTGGGCCTGCTCGCCGGTTGCGACGACAGCAGCAAGCTGTCGTTCAAGTACGGCAAAGACCTCAGCGACAAGATCATGGGGCGTAACTTCAAGCTCACGAACACCGAGGGCGAAACCAGGATGCTGGGCAGCTATCGCGGCCTGATGCCGTTGGTGTTCTTCGGTTTCACCCAGTGCCCGGCCGTGTGCCCGACCACCCTGGCCCGTGCCGCCCAGGCCAAGAAGCTGATGGGCCGCGATGGCGAAAGGTTGCAGGTGATCTTCATCACCCTGGACCCTGAGCGCGATACGCCAGAGTTGCTCGACAAATACGTCAAGGCTTTCGACCCGAGTTTCGAAGCCCTGTACGGCACGCTTGAAGAAACCGCCGCCACCGCCAAGGAATTCGGCGTGTTCTTTGAGAAGGTCCCGAGCGGCGATACCTATACCCTCTCCCATACCGCGACCAGCTATGTCTTCGACTCCCGGGGCAATCTGCGCCTGGGACTGTCCGCGTCCCTGACGGCCAAAGAGTGCGCAGAAGACCTGCTCACCGTGATGGAGATTTGCTGAAATGAATGCCCCGCAGACTAAGAACCGTTTCGCGCAACGTTGCAGGCAGCTGGCACTTGGCTTGTCCCTGGTCGGCCTGGCCTTTCAGGCGTCGGCGCAAACCCGGGTCGACGACGCCTGGGTCCGCGCCACCGTGGCCGGCCAGCCGTCAAGCGGCGCCTTCATGACCGTCACCGCGAGCAGCGACAGCAAACTGTTGAGCGTGCAAACGCCGGTGGCAGGGCTGGTGCAGATTCATGAAATGAGCATGAAAGACGACGTGATGAAAATGAAGCAGGTGGACGCCGTGGCACTGCCGGCTGGTAAAGCGGTGAGCCTGGACCCCAATGGCTACCACATCATGCTCATGAACCTGACGGGCCAGATCAAGGAAGGCGACAAGGTGCCGCTGACCCTGACCGTCGAAGACGCCAAGGGCGAGAAAGAGTCGATCCAGGTTGAAGCCGTTGCCAAGGCGATTGGCACCATGGATCACGGCAACATGGCGCATGATCACAGCAAGATGAATTGATTTTCCTCGCAACAGCAAAAAGATCGCAGCCGGCGGCAGCTCCTGCAAAATCGGTGTAGGAGCTGCCGCCGGCTGCGATCTTTTTCAGATTCACGTCAACTCAAACAAGCTTGAGCACGACGTTGATGTTGTTGCGCGTGGCTTTCGAGTACGGGCAGTACTGGTGCCCGGTGTCGACGATTTTCTGCGCAGTTTCACGGTCAAGCCCCGGCAGACTGACATTGAGCCGCGCCTGCAGCAGGTAGCCGCCTTCATTGGTGCCCAAATCAACTTCGGCATCGACGGCCACATCCTTGGGCAACGCCACTTTCATTTCCCTGGCTGCCACCTGCATGGCGCCAATGAAACAGGCTGACCACCCGGCAGCGAACAGTTGCTCGGGGTTGGTACCGCCACCGCCCGCGCCTGGCGATGAAAGCTTCACATCAAGGATTCCGTCGGAGCTGCGGGACGCGCCGTCACGCCCGCCGGTGGTGTGGGTTTGGGCGGTGTACAACACTTTATCGATCTGGCTCATGGTGACCTCCTGATTGAGTTGTAAGAAACCGGTTTTTGCACCCCATCGGGTCGCTGGGATGGTCAATCAATATAGACGTCGCAGCCCCGCACCGCGGTTAATCCGACCGGCGTCCGCTTCTTCCTTATTTACGCGCCAACTTGTACCTGACGCAGTCCTCATAAAAGCTTTGCCGCACGGCAGTCGGCTTCAATCGCGACGAACTGTCATAAGTTTGCTCTGTAATACCAAGTGCCATCATGCGCATCCATGTTTTGGCGAACTTGTAGGCCTGGATTTTCTGCCGCGCGGCGTAAAGGGAAACCCCTGAAAGCTTGAGTTCCTGCGCCCTTGCAGCGGTGCCAGCCCCCCAACTGCACATATATTGATCCTGGGTGGCCAGTTCTTTGGCTTGCGTCGAATTGGTGATACCCGCAACAACTAGCGGAATTAACGCGATCCATATCTTGCGCATCTTGACCTATCTAACTAGTTGAAAATGAAATAATTTTGCGGGGGATTTTTAAACTTGGGGGCCAGCATCGTGCCTTTTTTGCAAATAAGTGCAAAAAACGAGATGGCTGAGGCCATTTCTTGCGAGTTTTCAATCCTTTGCTATAGCTAAGACTCTCAATCGCCAACTAAGTGAGGCAACGGAATGTCAGTCGCAAAGAAAATGAGTGTGGGGCAACTGACAATGTTGACCGCCGTCAACATGTTGGGCTCAGGAATTATCCTGCTACCGACGAAACTCGCAGAAGTCGGTGCAATTTCAATCCTCTCCTGGCTGATTACGGCCACCGGCTCCCTCGCTCTGGCCTACGCCTTTGCGCGATGCGGGATGCTCAGCCGCAAGACCGGTGGCATGGGCGGTTACGCCGAATACACCTTCGGTAAAGCAGGTAACTACATCACCAACTACACCTATGGCCTCTCGCTGTTGATTGCCAACGTGGCGATCAGTATTACCGCGGTCGGCTATATACAGGTGTTGTTCGGGATAAAACTTGATTCGCTGCAAGTAGGCCTGGCCACTATTGCCCTGTTGTGGATCACCACCTTCGCCAACTTTGGCGGTGCCAGCATTACCGGCCGTATCGGCGCGGTGACGGTCTGGGGTGTGATTGCACCGGTGGTGTTGGTCTCCACGGTGGGCTGGTTCTGGTTCGACAGCAGTGTCTACGCCGCCGGCTGGAACCCCCACGACAAGGGCTGGTTCGAAGCAGCAGGCGCCTCGGTGGCAATTACCCTGTGGGCCTTCCTCGGTCTGGAGTCGGCTTGCGCCAACACCGACGCGGTGGAAAACCCTGAGCGCAACGTACCGATTGCCGTGCTGGGCGGCACCTTGGGCGCGGCGGTGATCTACATCGTCTCCACCAACGTCATCTTCGGTATCGTCGGCAACGAAGAACTGGTTGCGTCCACCGCGCCGTTCGGCCTGGTGTTCGCCAAGATGTTCACCCCAATGGTCGGCGACATCGTGATGGCGGCCATGGTGCTCGCCTGCATCGGCTCGCTGCTGGGTTGGCAGTTCACCATCGCCCAGGTGTACAAAAGCTCGGCGGACACCGGTTACTTCCTGTCGATCTTCGCCAAGGGCAACAAAGCGGGAACGCCGATTGTCGGCATGCTGGTGCTGCTGGCGGCACAGACCGCGCTGGCCCTGCTTACCATCAGCCCGGACCTGAGCAAACAGTTCGACACCCTGGTCAACCTCGCGGTGGTCACCAACCTGGTGCCGTACATCCTGTCCATGGCCGCGCTGATGACCATGCAGAAAGTCTCCAACGTGCCGGAAGGCAAGGCACTGGCGACCAACGTCATTGCCCTGATCGCGGCGGCCTACAGCTACCTGGCGCTTTACAGTTCCGGTGAGCAGGCCCTGATGCTGGGCGGCGTGGCCACGATCGTCGGCTACACCCTGTTCGGTTTCGTCAACAACCGCCTGATCCGTCTCGAAGCGCTCAACAACAGCGTACCGACGCAAACCGTCAGCGCGCAGCACCTCACTGCCGTGCCAGTGCCGGTGAACAGTCTGAATAAAACCACTGTGGAGGTTCAAGCATGACGGAATATAAACACTCGCTGGGCATGCTGGCGCTACTGGTCAGCAGTCCGCCGGACAAGCGAACGGTGTTTGGCCGCGCCCTGGATCAACTGATCCATGACGTAGAGGGCCGTGGTGTCAGCGTACTGGCCTCGGAAAGCCTCACCGATGCCGCTTCGATCCTGCGCTCGGACCCTGCCATTCAATGCGTGCTCATCCGCTGGGAAATGGACACCAGCGAAGGCCACGCCGACTGCACCAAACTGCTGGTCAAACTGCGTGAGCGCAACACCCGCGTACCGGTGTTCCTGATCAGCGACCGTACCACCGCATCGAGCATTCCGTTGCTGGTCATGCAACACGCCGATGACTTCATCTGGCTGCCCGAAGACACCTCCCGCTTCCTCAGCGGGCGCATCCTGGCGGCCATCGAGCGCTATCGCCAGGCCGCCCTGCCGCCGATGTTCGGCGCACTGGTGAAGTTCGCCCGCAACTATGAATACTCCTGGCACACCCCAGGCCATGCCGGCGGCACCGCGTTCCTGAAAAGCACCGCAGGCCGGGCTTTCTACGAGTTCTTCGGCGAGAACCTGCTGCGTTCCGACCTGTCGATCTCGGTCGGCGAACTGGGCTCCCTGCTCGATCACAGCGGCCCTATCGGCCAGGGCGAACGTTATGCCGCCAAGGTCTTCGGCGCCCACCGCACGTATTACGTGACCAACGGCTCGTCGATGTCCAACCGCGTCATCCTCATGGCCAGCGTCACGCGCAACCAGATCGCCCTGTGCGACCGCAATTGCCACAAGTCCGCCGAGCATGCGATGACCCTGTCCGGGGCGATTCCGACCTACCTGGTGCCGACCCGCAACCGCTACGGCATCATCGGCCCGATCCTGCCGCAGACCCTGAGCGCCGAAGGCGTGAAAGCCGCCATCGCCGACAACCCGCTGGTCAAGCAAGGCATCGACCCGACGCCGGTGCACGCCATTGTCACCAACTCCACCTACGACGGCCTGACCTACAACGTCACCCGCGTCGAAGAGCTGCTGGGCGAAAGCGTGGACCGTCTGCACTTCGACGAAGCCTGGTACGGTTATGCGCGTTTCAACCCGCTGTACAGCGGACGCCATGCCATGCACGGTAACCCCGCCGATCACGACAAGTCCAAGCCGACCGTGTTCGCCACCCAGTCGACCCACAAGTTGCTGGCCGCCCTGTCCCAGGCCTCGATGATCCACGTGCGTGACGGCCGTAACCCGATCGAACATGCGCGCTTCAACGAGTCGTACATGATGCACGCCTCGACCTCGCCGAACTACGCGATCATGGCGTCCTGCGATGTCAGCTCGGCGATGATGGAAGCACCGAGCGGGCAGATCCTCACCAACGAGTCGATTGAAGAAGCCATCAGCTTCCGCCAGGTTCTCTCGCGCATGCACAACGAGATGCTGGGCAAGAGCGACTGGTTCTTCACCTGCTGGCAGCCGCCGACCGTACAGGTTGGCGCAGCGACCGTGCCGTTCCATGAGGTCGACCCGGCCACGCTGAAGACCGACCCGAACTGCTGGGTCCTGCACCCGAACGCGGTATGGCACGGCTTCGGCGACATCGAAGACGGCTACTGCATGCTCGACCCGATCAAGGTCTCGGTGCTCAGCCCGGGCATGGGCGACGACGGCAGCCTGCTCGCCTCCGGCATCCCCGCTTGCGTGGTCACGGCATACCTGGGCCGTCAGGGTATCGTGGTCGAGAAAACCACCGACTTCACCATCCTGTTCCTGTTCTCCATCGGCATTACCAAAGGCAAGTGGGGCACGCTGCTCAACGCCCTGCTCGACTTCAAGCGTGACTACGACGACAACGCCGAGCTCGAGCTGTGCCTGCCCGACCTGTACAACGCCAACCAGCAACGTTATGCCGGCATGGGCCTGAAGGATCTGGCCGACGAAATCTTCGCCGCCATGAAGAAACACAAGACCACCGCCAACATGTCCCAGGCCTTCGGTACCCTGCCAAAAGCCGAGTTCAGCCCGGTGGAGGCCTACGAAAAACTGGTGCGCAACGACATCGAGCTGGTGACGCTCAACGAAGCCGCCGGGCGTCTCGCCGCAACCGGTATCGTGCCGTATCCACCAGGCATCCCGTTGCTCATGCCGGGTGAGAACGCAGGCCCTGCGGACGGTCCGTTGCTGGCGTATCTCAAGGCACTGGAAGCCTTCGACAAATCCTTCCCCGGCTTCACCCATGACACCCACGGGATCGAGGTTGAGGATGGCGTTTATCGGATGCTGGTACTGAAGTAAGTCAAGCAGGCTCACCGCAACCCCTGTGGGAGCGGGCTTGCTCGCGAAGGCGTAGTGTCAGTCGGTGCAATTGCCGATTGACAGGACGCCTTCGCGAGCAAGCCCGCTCCCACATTGCATTGCATCTCCCCCCCAAAATCCCTATGGGCAAACTCGATCACAGCGCTCTATGATTGATCCCCATGACCACCACCGCTCCAATTCGCTCACCCTGCCCGCCCGGCGCCTGCGACTGCGGGCGTGACCCGTTGCTGGAAACACCAGGGGCGGACCTGCGCATTCTGTTTCTGACCCGCAACGAAGAAAAACGCCTGATCGAACGCCTGGAAAACCTGCAGAGCCTGAGCGACCTGGAGCACCTGCAACGGCGCATGCTCGAACAGTTGGGCATCCGCGTGGACATCGCCCCCGGCTTCAATGAGGTGCGCACCATGCGCGGCATCGGCATCCAGATTGGCGAACTGCCGGGGCTGTGCCGCAAGACCCGCGCCAACATCCCCGCCGCCATTCGCCGGGCCATGGAAAAGCGCCCGGAGATTGCCTACGAACTGCTCAATGCCAACGACCTGTTGCGTGACGCCTGATGAAACCCATTCTCGAATTCCCCCTCACCGACGAGATCCTCACCTCGTTCGCCCTGGCCATCGGCGCCGACCTTCAGGGCTACCGCAACCACATTTACCGGGTGCTGAATTTCCATGCGGCCCTCAGCGGTACCGAAGGCTTGCCCCCGGATGCCATACAGATCGCAGCGGCGTTTCATGACCTGGGTATCTGGACCGATGACACCCTTGACTACCTGCCGCCGTCCATTGCACTGGCCACTGAATATCTCGACAGCCGACAACGCCCGCAACTGCAAGATGAAGTCAGTGCGTTGATACTTGAGCACCACAAGCTGCGCCGGTATCACGGCGCCTGTGCCAACAGCGTCGAACCCTTCCGCCGGGCCGATCTGGTGGATGTGTCCCTGGGCCTGGTGCGTTTCGGCTTGCCCCGCAGCTTCATCAAAACCGTGCAGTCGACCTTTCCCGATCACGGTTTTCACTCGATGCTGATGAAGCTTTCAGCCCGGCAATTGCTCCGCTCGCCGCTGCGGCCGCTGCCCATGTTTCGCTGGTGAAACAGGCGTCTGTTACCCCCTCGAATATGCACCGAAACAGGATCAGCGGTCGTACGTGAGTCGCGGGGCACTGCTATGCCTTCCTTGGGAGATTTTGCTGCAAGCCTGCCAGGACCGAAGTGTAAACCCAAGCGTGGCCACGGCCCCGGCGCCAGCCAGGTACACGCAAGAACAGGTGCCGATGCGCAACAGGAGGTGGCCGATGTTATTCATCGTCAGTTGGACAATCAGCCCGGACAACCGTGATGCCGCAATCGCACGTTTCCTCAAGACCGGTGGCGCGCCGCCCGCAGGCGTCACCATGCACGGACGCTGGCACGCCGTAGGGAGCTCGGCCGGCTTCGGCATTGCCGAGGCGAGTGATCTGGTGCCGATTCAAAAATGGGTGCTGGAGTGGAACGACCTGATGAGCATGGACGTGCACGCCGCATTGACCGATGAGCAAATGGCACCATTGCTGGCTGCCACTGCCGCCCGGTAATGACGATGGAGGCGGCGAGTATCGCTCGCCGCCCGATTTGACCGGCGACTTTACCGGTCTGCCATTTCAGTGCAAAGCGCCTGAAACACCATCTTTCTGACTACTCATGACTGGATATTTCGCCATTCAAACCTACGCTCTTCGCGGGGGATAACGAATTTCAACGGCGGTTGGGGGCTCGTCTCGTTGTACTCACGCAAGAACGCAGGAGCTCGACATGAACCGGACAACCTTATCCTCGATGCTTGCAGTCCCCCTGTTGCTGTCTGCAATAGCGATTCCCGGCCTGACCCTGGCCGCCGACAAAGCCCCCAACATCCTGGTGATCATGGGCGACGATATCGGCTGGTCGAATATCGGCGTCTACAACCAGGGCATGATGGCCGGCAGAACCCCCAACCTCGACCAACTGGCGAATGAAGGCATGCGTTTCACCGATTACTACGCCGAAGCCAGTTGCACCGCCGGACGCGCCAACTTCATCACCGGCGAACTGCCGATTCGCACCGGCATGACCACCGTCGGCCAGGCCGGCTCGCCCGTGGGTATTCCCGCCGAAGCCGTCACAATCGCGACCGCGCTCAAGGCCATGGGGTATGCCACCGGCCAGTTCGGCAAGAACCACCTGGGCGACCTGAACCAGTTCCTGCCCACCGTGCACGGCTTCGACGAGTTCTTCGGCTACCTCTACCACCTCGACGCCATGGAAGACCCGGCGCACCCCAACTATCCGCAAGAACTGCTCGCCACCGTTGGCCCGCGCAACATGGTCCACAGCTGGGCCACCACCACCGATGATACGACCGTGATGCCGCGCTGGGGCAAGGTCGGCAAGCAGAAAATCGAAGATGCCGGCACGCTCTATCCGGAGCGGATGAAAACCGTCGACGACGAAATTCGCGACAAGGCCTTCTCGTTCATCGACAAGGCCAAGCAGGACAACAAACCGTTCTTCGTCTGGCTCAACCCGACCCGCATGCACATCGTCACGCACCTGTCCGACAAGTACGAAGCCATGCGCAATGCGCAAAATGGCTGGTCGGAACAGGAAGCCGGCATGGCGCAGCTCGATGACATCGTCGGCGAAGTCATGGCGAAGCTGAAAAAAGACGGCATGGACGACAACACCATCGTCATTTTCACCACCGACAATGGCGCGGAAAACTTCACCTGGCCGGACGGCGGCACCACCCCGTTCGCCATGGGCAAAGGCACGGTCATGGAAGGTGGCTTCCGGGCGCCGGCGATCATTCGCTGGCCGGGCAAGGTACCGGCCAACCAGGTCGCCAACGGCATCATGTCCGGCATGGACTGGTTCCCGACCCTGGTCGCAGCGGCGGGTAACCCGAACATCACGGCAGAGCTGCTCAAAGGCAAACAATTGGGCGATACCACCTACAAAGTTCACCTGGACGGCTATGATCAAACTCCAATGATCACCGGAAAAGGTCCGTCGAACCGGCATGAAATCTTCTACTTTGGAGAGAGCGCCCTGGGTGCGATCCGCATCGATGACTTCAAGTACCGCTTCATCGATCAGCCCGGAGGCTGGCTGGGGGCCAAGGTCACGCTGGACATGCCGATCCTGACCAACCTGCGCCTCGATCCGTTCGAACGTGCCGGATGGCCGGAGAACATGGCAGCCAATGGTTCGCTGGAGTATTTCGAGTGGTTCAAATTCCAGTTCTGGCGTTATGTGTTCGTGCAGCAACAAGTGGTCAAACTGGCCGAAACAGCCGTGGAGTTTCCGCCGATGCAGAAAGGCGCGAGCTTCAATCTTGAAGCGGTCAAGGCCAAGATCGAAGCGGCCCGGGCAGCCATGGCCAAGTAAACAGCCGAAATCATGGGTGGCCGGCACAGGCCACCCACATTCGAAATGGACATTTGCTGAGGTAGTTACATGCGCACAAGCACACTGGCCCTACCCGCCTGTACGCTACTTGCCCTGTGCTGCCAGCCGGTCTGGGCCGGCGGCATCATGCTTTACGAAATCGGCACCGATAACGCTGGCCTGGCCAACGCCGGTGCCGCTGCCCGCGCCCAAGGCCCCTCGACCATCGCCAGCAACCCGGCGGGCATGAGCTACCTGCCAGGTACGCAAATCACCGCCGGCTTGCAGGTGCTGTACGGCGACTTGAGCTTCGACCGCGACGCCGGCACCAACACCCCGGGCAGCGGCAGTGGCAACGCCCTCGACCCGATTCCCGGCGGCAGCTTTTTCATCAGCCATGAACTGGACGAGCACTGGAGCGTCGGTTTCGGCCAGTACGGCGACTTCGGGTTGGCGGTCAACTACGACAACGACTGGTCCGGTCGTTACTTCGCGCAGAACTCCAGCCTGCTCGGCCTGTCGCTGGTACCGAGCGTGGCTTATCGCTTCAACGAGCAGTGGTCGGTCGGCCTCGGCGTCAAGGCCATGTACGGCATGTTGCAGGCGCAAACAGCCATCGACCGCTCCCCCTTCGGTTTCACCGACCGCACCGACGGCCAGTACAAATACAAGGACGGCACCTGGGGCTATGGCGCCAACGTGGGCGTGATCTACGCCCCGCAAACCGGCACGCGCATTGGCCTGACCTACACCAGCCAGGTCGATCTGGACTTCGAGGACCGCCTGGATGTGAAAGGCGATGGCCGACTGCTCGAGCGCGTCAACAACACCAAGACCGAACTGGACATGAAGGTGCCGCAAACCGTCACCCTGAGCCTGTTCCAGCAACTGGACCGGCAATGGGCCTTGCTCGCTTCGGTCAACTGGCAGGACTGGTCGGAATTCGGTGACATCGGAGTACAGGTCGACACCACCGCGGTGGGTGCGCAATCGACAACGGTCGACGCCGGCTTCAAGGACACCTGGCACCTGTCCCTGGGTGCGCAATACCAGGCCACCGAGCAATGGCTGTGGAACGTTGGTGTGGCGTACGACAGCAGCGCCGTGTCGGACAGCAACCGCAGCGTGATCGTGCCGATGAATGAATCCTGGCGCATTGCGACAGGAGCCACCTATGCTCTGAACAAGGACACCGATATCAACGTCAGTTGGGCCATGGTCTGGCTCGGCGACATGCCGGTTGACCAGGCCAAGTCCGTATCGGGCAATCAGATTTCCGGTGAATTCGACAATGCCTGGATTCAAGCCCTGAGCGGGAATATGACCTGGCGATTTTGATATCTTGTAAACGAAAGAACGACGATTTTATCCAAGGAGTAGACACCACTATGAATCTGTCCCGAAAACTGCTGGTCGGCGCCACGCTGGCAAGTCTGTTGCTAGGCGGTTGCACCTCGAAAGTGACTGAGAAGGATCAGTACTCAGGCTTCCTGTCCAACTACAACAACCTGCAGGAAGTCGAAACGCCGAGCGGTGGCACCGCGATGCGCTGGGTCAGCCCTTCGTGGAACCCGAATGCGTATGACACTGTGGTGTTCAACAAGCTGGAGCTGTACCCGGCGCCCAAACCCGATGAGCGGGTCAACCAGCAGACGCTGACCGACATTCAGAACTACATGACCAGCAAGGCCAAGGCCTCCCTGGGTCAGAAGTACCGCGTAGTGTCCAACACCTCGTCCGCTCCGGCGGGTTCCCGCCCTCTGATCATGCGTGCGGCAATTACCGGGGTGAACGCCGAGAACGAAGGCATGAAGTGGTATGAAGTGGTTCCCATCGCGGCCGTAGTCGGGGCAACACAGGCTGCTACCGGTCACCGTGACCAGGACACTACCCTGTTCATCGAAGCCGAGTTCGTTGACGCCAAGAGCAACCAGACCGTGGCCAAAGTGGTGCGCAAGGTGTTCGGTACCGCCCTGGAAAACGAAAGCCAGAAGATTACCGCCAAGGACTTCAAGGCGGCGATCGACAAACTGGGTACCGACTTCCAGGCGTTCCTCAAGTAACACACTCTTGTGGCGAGGGATCTTGCGCCCTCGCCACCTGGAGTTCCTTCCTGCCCCTTGCAGTACTCCTTCATCCCCACGTTTGTGTTGCCCAAAGCGATTCAGGCCGCACTGCCCTTGGCCTGCTGCTCCAGATGCAATTGCAGTTCCGGCTCGATCTGCAACGCCGCGGCCAGTTCATCCAGATAATTGCGCTCGGCGTCCTGCTGGTCGTCCACCAGCATCACACTGGCCAGGTACATCTCCGAGGCCATACCGGGGTCGGTGGCCGATTGCGCGACTTCTTTGGCGTCCAGTGGCTTGGCAACCTCGTCGTCCAGCCATTGCTGCAATTGCGGATCGTCGGTGTGACGGCCGATTTCAGTGCTGATCAGCTGCTTTTCAGATTCATCGATCCGGCCATCGGCCTTGGCCGCGGCAATCAATGCCCGCAGGATCCCATGGCTGTGTTCCTCGGCTTCCGGGCCGGCGAGCAAGTCCACCGTGCGCGGCGCTTCCTGCGGTGCCGACGCCTGGCTGCGTTGCCAGGCCTGGTACGCCTGGAACGCCATCATGCCCAGGGACGCCAGCGCCGCGTAATTGGTGCCGCCACCGGAGCGGCTTTGGGGTGCGCCGCCCATCGGCGAACCGCCACCCAGCAAACCACCGAGCAAATCGCCCAACCCTGCGCCACCACCACCTGCACCAGCACCAGCACCAGCACCACCGCCCAACAAGCCGCCGAGCAATCCACCCAGATCGCCGAGCCCGCCCTGGGCCGACGCGCCACCGCCCCCCTGTTGCGCCATCGAGCCTTGGCCGGCGCGCAGTAATTGTTCGAGCAGATCGCTGGTGTTCATGACGGTTGTCCTCTTGAAGGGCGTTTATCCAGTCAGGCAACGATAGCCCCCGCAGGCGAATGTGCCAGCACCGTTGGGCTGACCCGCCTGCACTATTGCGGATTGCTCCGGGGTATTTCTTTGCGGCGCAGCTAAGATTCATAGGTGGTGAACCTTATCCGCGGATACCCGGTCGATACCTGCAACCCGACCCGGTTTGCCACCGCCCCGTACGCGGGACGACAACTGGCTTGCTTCATTCACTGGAGAACGCCCCCGTGATTTCAACCCTGTACATCGCCAGGCTCAAAGCATGGGGCGCCCATGGCTTTACCGCCACTGGCGTGGTCACCGCTTTCCTCGCCACCCTGTCCCTGCTGGATAACCAGCCGACCCATTGCCTGCTGTGGCTGGGTGTCGCCCTGATCGTCGATGGACTGGACGGTGCGCTGGCACGCAAGGTCAACGTGCAGTCGGTGTTGCCGAGCTTCGATGGCTCGATCCTCGACCTGGTGATCGACTACCTGACGTACGTGTTTATCCCGGCACTGTTCATCTACCGCTACATCCCGTTGCCGGACTACACCTTGCTGCTGAGCGTGTCGCTGATTCTGGTGTCGTCGCTGTTCTGCTTCTGCAACGTCAACATGAAGAGCACCGACAACTACTTCCAGGGTTTCCCCGCCGCCTGGAACGTGGTCGCCCTGTGCCTGTACATCATCGCCCCGTCGCCGTGGATCACCTTCATGACCGTGATCGGCCTGGCCCTGCTGACCGTGACCCGGATGAAATTCCTGCACCCGTTCCGCGTGCGCCGGTTCATGCCGATAAACATTGCGGTGACGGCCATCTGGTTGCTGTGCAGTTTGTCGCTGGTGCTCAACCATCCGCTGATCAACCCGTTGGTGATGGGGCTGTGGCTGTTGATGTCGGCGTACTTTCTGGGCATCTGCCTGTGGCGCACGGCGCTGGAGTGGTTCGACGAATCGAGGCTCAAGTAGCCATGGCGGTCCATATCGTTCAACTCGGCTCACCCCGACGACCCAACGAAGGATTGCGTCTGGGCACAGTACGCCGCCCTCCCCGTGGCGTACCGAAAGCCGAATTCGCCCTTCGGGATTTTTACGATGTCTGGCAGCCGCTGCTGTCGCCCAGTGCGCAGCTGGTGGCCGAGGCCAAGGCTGCGCAGGATGCCAAGGCCTGGGAGGTGTTCCGGCGCAAGTTCAAGGCCGAGATGAGCGAGCCCGCTGCCAGTCAGTTGCTGGACCTTCTGGCCGCGTTGTCCCATCAGACGTCCCTGGCCGTGGGCTGTTATTGCGAGGATGAAGCGCATTGTCATCGGTCAGTGTTGCGCGAGTTGCTGCAGGCGCGTGGGGCGAAGGTCATTTAGCCGGCACCACCATTCAATGTGGGAGCGGGCTTGCTCGCGAAAGCGTACATTCAGCCAGCATTGATGCGACTGACACACCGCTTTCGCGAGCAAGCCCGCTCCCACAGGGTTTTGCATTGTTATCGCTTAACGCCGCGTGATCACCACCTCCAGATATTCACTCGGCACCACCAGTGACTTGTCACCCGCCCGGTTCATCCGGTTGATCAAGTCGGTCAGGTCCGTTTCCAGGGCCATGGCGCCGTCCGGCGGCAGTGCGGCGAAGGCCTTGTGCACCGGCCCGTACCACTGGCGGAAGGTATCGATGAAATGCGCCGCCGAGCGATAGCGGAAATTGAACGTGCGGCGCGTCACCTGGAGCAGGAATTCACGCTCATCGAAATGCTCGTGCAACCAGGCTTCGCTGCCCCAGCGTGAGGGCGGACTCGCACCCGGAGGGGGTGGCAGGTGCTGACCCAGAGTCTTGAACATCTGGCCGACGAATCCTTCCGGGGTCCAATTGGCCAGGCCGATCCGCCCGCCCGGGCGACAAACCCGCGCCAGTTCCGCGGCGGCTTTTGGCTGGTCCGGTGTGAACATCACGCCGAAGGTCGACAGCACGGCGTCAAAACTGCCGTCGGCAAAGGGCAAGGCTTCGGCATCGGCGACCTGGAAGGAGACCTTCAGGCGTTCTGCCCGGGCCCGTTCTTCACCGCGTTCGAGCAAGGCGGCGACATAGTCGGTGGACGTCACCTGGCAGCCACGGCGTGCCGCCGCAAGGGTCGCATTGCCGTTGCCAGCGGCAACGTCGAGTACGCGCTCATCGCACAACAGGTCACAGGCTTCGGCCAGTTGCTCGCCGACGATCTGCAAGGTGGTGCCGATCACGGCGTAGTCACCGCTGGCCCAGGAGGCCATCTGGCGGTTTTTCAAGGCAGTCAGATCAATGGGTGTACTCATGGAGACGGTCTCTGGGTTGAAACACGAGTCGGGTCCGGTCGCGGTTACTCCGCCGTCGTCGGATCGATGACGTTCATGACCTGGGAAATGCGGTTGGCGGGAAAACCACTGATCCTGGCGTGCTCCCTGATCTGCTCCTCGTTCGGCGAGATGTACACGCAGTAGAGTTTGTCACCGGTGACATAGCTCTGCAGCCACTGCACCTCTGGCAACTCACGCAACGCCTGGCAGGACTTTAGCGAAGCGGCTTTCAAATCCCTGTCCGACAATGCTCCGGCGCCCTGGATCTCGCGCTCAATCACGAACTTCGGCATGGCAACCTCTCTTTTCTTGTTCTGGATGGCAGGGCCGGTATTGGCCCCGTAGACAAACTATCGTCCTGACGGGCGCTGGCGTCCTGTCCGATCGTCGGCCGAGCCTGCCCGATCGTCCGGAGATTCCACGTAGCGCGCAGGCGCGCTCACAATCAGGAACCTCCCACGGGGAAACCCCAATGGACGCTCTGTCACAGACCCTGCGCGTCGTGCACCTGGTCGGCGCGATCTTCATCAACGCCCGGTTCACCGCGCCCTGGTGCTACCAGTCGCCCAGCGCCGACACCGCCGCGCCGTTTCTGGAGCCTAATGCGGAACGGGTGGTGATCTTTCACCTGATCACCGAGGGCGAGTGCTACGTGGAATTGGGCGATGACCCGCCGCTGCTGCTGAGCGCGGGCGATGTGGTGATCTTCCCCCAGGGCGATGCCCATCGCATGTGCTCACATCCCGGATTGCCCCCGGCCACGGGTGCGCGACTGGACGCGGTGCTGGCGCGCCGCCCCCGGCAATTGAGCTATGGCGGGGGTGGCGCGGTCACCCGGTTGGTGTGCGGTTACCTGGCGTGCGACACGCGCCTGGCGGGCATGCTGCTCAAGGGCTTGCCGGCCGTGGTGCGGGTCAATGTGCGCGGTTCGGATGCCGGTATCTGGCTGGAATCCTCCGTGCGCTATGCCCTCGCCGAAGCCCGCTCGCCCCGCCCTGGCGGCGAAGGGGTATTGGCCAAACTCGCCGAAGTGCTGTTCATCGAAGTGTTGCGCCTGTACATGAACGAACAGGGCGAAGGCCGCACCGGCTGGCTGGCCGGCGTACGTGACCGCATCGTCGGCGCCGCCCTCAACGCCTTGCACAAAAAACCCTGCCACGCCTGGACGCTGGACGAATTGGCGCGCACCGCCAGCACCTCACGATCGGTGTTGGCCGAACGCTTCCAGCAACTGGTGGGGGTGTCGCCGATGCAGTACCTGACGCAATGGCGGATGCTGCTCGCCGCCAACCTGTTACGCAGCAGCAACAGCTCATTGACGCGCATCGCCGAAGAAGTGGGATACCAGACCGATACCGCCTTCAGCCGGGCCTTCCGTCGCGAGTTCGGCGCGCCGCCAGCGGCGTGGCGGCGCGGTCAGGAGAGAAAAAGCATGGCCCACGAGGCAAGACCTGTGGGCCATTGATCGAGCGGATTACGCTGCTGGCGTGGCGGCCTTGGCCTCCTCCAGCAACTGCTGAATCACTTTCTCCTGCGTGTCGTAGCTGCCTTCACCGAAGTGGGTGTAACGCACCTGCCCCTTGGCATCGATGATGTAGTGCGCCGGCCAGTACTGGTTGTCGAAGTTGCGCCAGATCGCGTAGTTGTTGTCGATCGCCACCGGGTAGGTGATGCCGTATTCCTTCACCTTGGCCTTGACGTTGTCGATGATGCGTTCAAAGCCGTATTCGGGTGTATGCACGCCGATCACCACCAGTCCGTCCTTTTCATACTTCTTTCCCCAGTCCTTCACGTACGGCAGGGTGTGCTTGCAGTTGATGCAGTCGAAGGTCCAGAAGTCCACCAGCACCACTTTGCCTTTCAGGGCCTCGTTGCTCAGTGCCGGTGAGTTGAGCCATTCCACCGCGCCGGACAGCGACGGCATGGCGCCCTGGGCATCGCCCATGGTGCTGTCGGCCTTGACTTTGCTGACCAGGTAATCGACGACTTTCGGCACGGTTTCCAGCACGCCTTTCTCCACGCTGCTGACACCTTCCGAGGAGGTGTTGGCCAGCAACAGGTCATTGGCCCCCGTTGCAATCACAGCGGCACCGGACAGCACCGCAACCCCGGCGCCACGGCGCAACCAGCCGGTGACCGGAATCGACGGTTTCAAGCGATTGACCAGGCCGCGCCCGGCAAAGATCAGGGTGCCCAGGGACAGCGCACTACCCGCGCCATAGGCCACCAGCAGCAGACTGGTGCCGACGTTCGCCCCTTGCAGCATGGCGCTGGTGAGAATCACCCCGAGGATCGGACCGGCGCAGGGTGCCCAGAGCAGCCCGGTGGCGACACCGATCATGATCGACGCCAGCGGCCCGGACATCTTGCGCGAGTTCGGGTCGATGCGATTGCCCAGCAACACGAAGGGGCGCGCCAGCCAGTCGCCGACCCGGGCGGAAATCAGCGACAGGGCGAACAGCACCATCACCAGCAGCGCTACGTGGCGGCCGGTGTTGCTGGCCTGGATCACCCATTCGCTGCTGACCACGGCCAGGCTGGAGACCAGGGCAAAGGTCAGGACCATGCCGCCGAGGGTGAGCAGGATCGAGGAGCGTGTACGGTCGGCCCCGGCAAACAGGAAGGGCACGACCGGCAGGATGCACGGGCTGAGGACGGTCAATATGCCGCCCAGGAAAGCGATGAGTAACATGGGATCACCTAAGACAAATCAGAGGACGACACACAATCATTGTGGGAGCGGGCTTGCTCGCGAAAGCGTACTTTCAGCCAGCGATGATGCGGCTGACACACCGCCTTCGCGAGCAAGCCCGCTCCCACATTTGAACGGTGATGTTTTCAACAACGGGTGAGGCTTCAAGCCGTCTGGCTGCCCAGCAACTGCCCCTGAGGCGTGCGGCTGGCACCGTTCTCGGCGAGCATCTGCCCTTGCGGCGTACGGCTGGAACCGTCTTGCGCAAGGAAGCCATTGGTGCCCTTCTCTGCCACTGGCGTCAGCTGGAAGCAGGTGTTGCTGGCGCAGGCGCTTTGCTCGACAACGGCGTTGGCATGGGCCGCCGCACCGGCGACGGAAAAGGCGATGGCGGTCAAAAAGCGGGAAACGTTGTTCATGATGTCCTTCCTGTCTCAAATGGATTAAGCGGTGGTTGATCGCAACACTCAGTTTTCCGAGTTGCAGTTGTCGGCGAATTTGCGGTAATCCAGCACCTGGGTTTTCGACTGGGCGTCGAGGTACGTCAGCCGCGCATTCACCACGCCGCAGGAAGGCGTAGCGTCTTCGGTCAGCGACACCACTTTCCTGATGTCAAGATGGGTGCCGTAGGTGTAGGTTTTAGGCGTGACATCGGCTTCGGCGCGGGCCGACAGGGTGCAGATGTTCAGGGCGGCAAACAGGCAAGCGGCGTAGACGGCTTTGGTGTTCATGGCGAGTTCCTCAAGGTTTCAACAGGTCGTTGGTTCGTTGGGCCGAGGCGGTCTGGCTTGCCTCGATGGAACCTATTAAAAGCCTGCGAGGTATCTCGTCTGTGTCGGGAATCGGCGTGAATCAATCGGTACGTATCAGAACCGGGCGCAGATACAGAGCAATACAAAACCCCTGAAAATCGGCTTTTTTGCCTTCGTGTGTATCCGCAGGCAAGCCAGATACACTGCAATACAAAGGGCGGCAGGCGAGCCCGCCCAGGCTCGATAGACTGTGTGGCATTCCACATTTACCAGAGGTTTGGCCCAATGGATCACGTTGATCACATCCTCATCGTTGACGATGACCGCGAAATCCGCGAACTGGTCGGCAACTACCTGAAGAAGAACGGCCTGCGTACCACGGTCGTGGCGGATGGACGGCAGATGCGCGCGTTTCTGGAAACCACCCCGGTGGACCTGATTGTGCTGGACATCATGATGCCGGGGGACGATGGCCTGCTGCTCTGCCGCGAATTGCGCGCCGGCAAGCACAAGGCCACGCCAGTACTGATGCTCACCGCCCGCAACGATGAAACCGATCGCATCCTCGGCCTGGAAATGGGCGCCGACGACTACCTGGTCAAGCCATTCGCCGCCCGTGAACTGCTGGCGCGGATCAACGCGGTGCTGCGACGTACCCGCATGCTGCCGCCGAACCTGGTGGTGACCGAGGCCAGCCGCCTGTTGGCCTTCGGCCGTTGGCGCCTGGACACCTCGGCCCGTCACCTGCTCGATGAAGACGGCACCATGGTTGCCCTGAGCGGTGCCGAATATCGATTGCTGCGGGTGTTTCTCGACCATCCGCAACGGGTGCTCAACCGCGATCAATTGCTCAACCTGACCCAGGGCCGCGACGCCGACCTGTTCGACCGCTCCATCGATCTGCTGGTCAGTCGCCTGCGCCAGCGCTTGCTCGACGACGCCCGCGAACCGGCCTACATCAAGACCGTGCGCAGCGAAGGCTATGTGTTTTCCCTGCCGGTGGAAATCCTGGGCGATCAATCATGACGCGGGCGCTGCATTGGCCGCGGACCCTGGCCTCGCGGCTGTCGCTGATATTCCTGATCGGCCTGATCCTCGCCCAGGCATTGTCCTTCGGCGCGCAGTATTACGAACGCTACGAATCCTCGAAAAACACCATGCTCGGCAACCTGGAAACCGATGTTTCCACCTCCATTGCCATCCTCGACCGCTTGCCCGTCGATGAGCGAGCCGCCTGGCTCAAACAACTGGAGCGGCGCAATTACAGTTACCTGCTCAACGAGGGTTCGCCCGGCACGCCCATCCGCACCGACATGCCCGATGCACCCATTGCCATTGCCTCGATCAAAGATGCCATCGGCCACGATTACCCGATGACCTTTACCGACATCCCCGGGCCGAAAAAACACTTTCAAGTGCACCTGAACCTGGCGGACGGCAGCCCGCTGACCATCGACGTCCGCCCGGCGATGGTGCCGTTGTCGCCCTGGCTGCCCATCGTGTTGCTCGGGCAACTGGCGCTGATGCTGGCCTGCTCCTGGCTGGCGGTCAGAATCGCCATCCGCCCCCTCACCCGCCTCGCCGGTGCGGTAGAAACCCTGGACCCCAATGCCCACCCCGTGCTCCTGGACGAAAAAGGCCCGACCGAAGTCGCCCACGCCGCCAGGGCCTTCAACTCGATGCAGGCACGCATTGCGGCGTACCTGAAGGAACGCATGCAATTGCTCGCGGCGATCTCCCACGACCTGCAAACCCCGATCACCCGCATGAAACTGCGCGCCGAGTTCATGGACGACTCCAGCGAGAAAGACAAACTGTGGAACGACCTGGGCGAGATGGAACACCTGGTACGCGAAGGCGTGGCCTACGCCCGCAGCATCCACGGCGCCACCGAAGAAAGCCGCCGCACCGACCTCGACTCGTTCCTCGACAGCCTGGTGTTCGACTATCAGGACATGGGCAAGGACGTTCAGCTCACCGGCAAGAGTGCGGCCGTCATCGACACTCGTCCCCACGCCTTGCGCCGAGTGCTGGTCAACCTGACGGACAACGCGTTGAAATTTGCCGGAGCTGCCGAGATGCGCGTGGAAAAACAGGCGGACGGCAAGCTGTCGATCAAGATCCTCGACCGTGGCCCGGGGATCGCAGAGGAAGAACTGAAGCAAGTGATGGAACCGTTCTACCGCGTGGAGAACTCCCGCAACCGCAGCACCGGTGGCACCGGGCTGGGGCTGGCGATTGCCCAGCAACTGGCGATAGCGATTGGTGGGTCGTTGACCTTGAGCAATCGCGAAGGGGGCGGGTTGTGTGCGGAGCTACGATTGCCAGTGCAGCCGTAAAAGAATCGTCGGCTGTCAGGCTCGCACAATTGGCTTGAGTATACCTGTGAGTAATTGGTCGGCTGGCAGGCAGCCTTCGCGGGCAAGCCCGCTCCCACAGTTGGGCTGGGTACATTCGAAAGAAATTGGTCGGCTGGCAGGCCGCCTTC
>NZ_JBWKWD010000032.1:0-71605 GCF_059422045.1 Pseudomonas sp. GW821-FHT02A08 | reverse complement strand
CCGCCGCTCCCACATTGGAATGCATTCCAATGTGGGAGCGGCGGTGCGACGACTCGACTTGCTCGCGAAGACGGACTAGCAGATAACGCTGTATCAAGCGCCAGGAATGAAGTGCTTCTGCGCCGTCCCCCGTGCAATCAGGCGCGAGATGTAATCGAGCTTCTGTGCATCCTGGTCGACAAAGCGGAAGGTCAGTTGCAGCCAGTCGCTGTCGGGCTTCGGTTCGTGGGCCACGACGGCATGCAAGTAGCCGTTGAGACGGGCGATTTCGGCGTTGTCGCCCTGCTCCAGGTCCAGCACGGCGCTGTCGAGGATCTGCGGCAGGGCCTCGGTGCGTTTGACCACCAACAGGGCTTCCTTGAGGCTCAAGGCCTTGATCACGCATTGGGTGATGCCGTTGGGCAAACGCAGTTGGCCTTGGCCACGGCCACTGGTGGGTGCCGAAGAGGCCGCAGGCGCCTTGACCGGCGGGCTGCTGAGCAAGCCTTTGGACGGTGCGGGCGCGGCCGTTGGCGTGACGACGGGCGCCTTGCCACCGGTCAGGGCGGCGAGGGAGTCGTTAGCGAATGCAGGGCTGGTCTTGGTCGCGGCCACATTGATCAAGGCGTCGAGTTTGCCGACCTTGTGCAGCGCCTGCTTGACCTTGGTGATCAATTGTTCGTTGGTGAATGGCTTGCTGACGTAACCGGATACCCCGGCCTGGATCGCCTGGACGACGTTCTCCTTGTCGCCACGGCTGGTCACCATCACGAAAGGCATGGTTTTGAGGTTGTCTTGCTCGCGGCACCAGGTCAGCAGTTCCAGGCCGGACATTTCCGGCATTTCCCAGTCGCACAGGACCAGGTCGAAGGCTTCCTTGGCCAGCATGGCCTGGGCCTTTCTGCCGTTGATTGCATCTTCGATCCGCATGCCCGGGAAATAATTGCGCAGGCACTTCTTCACCAGGTCACGAATGAACGACGCGTCGTCCACGACCAACACACTGACCTTACTCATCCAAAACCCCTTTAAAAAATCCCGGCCAGCATACCGCTTTGCTGATGGCACTTTGCCAAAAACCTTCAGTCACGCCGGACTTTTCGTTCGCGGGGTGCTGCTTTTCGAATTCGTGAAGCGCAAACAAAAACGCCCGGCCAAAGGGCCGGGCGCTTTACTTGGGCAACCTTACTTATCGTCAGTTTTGCCCGGAACATTAGCGCTTTCGCCGGTTGTTCCTTCGACTTCTTCCTTCATGCGCTTGAGACCCAGGTGCCGCACGTCGGTGCCGCGTACCAGGTAGATCACCAGCTCCGAGATATTGCGCGCGTGATCGCCGATACGCTCCAGCGAACGCAGTACCCAGATAATGCTCAGCACCCGCGAAATGGAACGCGGATCTTCCATCATGTAGGTGGCCAGCTCACGCAGGGCGGTCTTGTATTCGCGGTCGATGATCTTGTCGTACTGCGCCACCGACAAGGCCAGTTCGGCGTCGAAACGGGCGAAGGCGTCCAGTGCATCGCGGACCATGTTGCGCACCTGGTCGCCGATGTGGCGCACTTCCACATAACCACGCGGCGCTTCGCCTTCTTCGCACAGCTGGATGGCGCGACGGGCGATCTTGGTCGCTTCGTCACCGATGCGTTCCAGGTCGATCACCGACTTGGAAATGCTGATGATCAGGCGCAGGTCGGAAGCCGCCGGCTGACGACGGGCCAGAATGCGCAGGCATTCCTCGTCGATGTTGCGTTCCATCTGGTTGATCTGGTCGTCGATCTCGCGCACCTGCTGGGCCAGGCCGGAATCGGCCTCGATCAGCGCGGTCACCGCGTCGTTGACTTGCTTTTCCACCAGCCCGCCCATGGCCAGGAGGTGGCTGCGCACTTCCTCCAGTTCGGCGTTGAACTGCTGGGAGATGTGGTGTGTAAGGCCTTCCTTAGAAATCATGTTGTCTGCTCCGCAAAAGCTGTGAGCTGCAAGCTACAAGCTGCAAGCTGATGTGTTGTACCCGAACCGCCCTGACTTGCCGCTTGAAGCTTGCGGCTCGTGGCTGCTGCTAGCCGTAGCGACCAGTGATGTAGTCTTCGGTCTGCTTCTTCGCCGGATTGGTGAACAGGGTATCGGTGTCGCCAAACTCGACCAGCTTGCCCATGTACATGAACGCTGTGTAGTCGGACACCCGCGCCGCCTGTTGCATGTTGTGGGTCACGATCACGATGGTGAACTTGGATTTCAGTTCGTAGATCAGCTCTTCGACTTTCAGCGTGGAAATCGGGTCGAGTGCCGAGCACGGTTCGTCGAGCAGCAGCACTTCCGGCTCTACGGCGATGGTGCGGGCGATCACCAGACGCTGCTGCTGACCACCGGACAGGCCCAGTGCCGACTCGTGCAGACGGTCCTTGACCTCGTCCCACAGTGCCGCGCCTTTCAACGCCCACTCGACGGCTTCATCGAGCACGCGCTTCTTGTTGATGCCCTGGATGCGCAGGCCGTAGACCACGTTTTCGTAGATGGTTTTCGGGAACGGGTTGGGCTTCTGGAACACCATGCCGACGCGACGACGCAGCTCGGCCACGTCTTCGCCCTTGCGGTAGATGTTGTTGCCGTACAGGTTGATCTCACCTTCAACGCGGCAGCCGTCAACCAGGTCGTTCATGCGGTTGAAGGTACGCAGCAGCGTCGACTTGCCACAGCCGGACGGGCCGATGAAGGCGGTCACGCGCTGTTTCGGGATGTTCATGCTGACGTCGTACAGCGCTTGTTTTTCGCCGTAGAACAGGCTCAGGCCCGGCACTTCGATGGCTACGGTTTCCTGTTCGAGATTCAGGCTCTGTTTGTCGCGACCCAACGCCGACATGTTGATGCCGTGGGTATGTGCTTCGTGCTGCATGGGAGGCTCCCTGTGCTAACAAATTCGGTTCGGAACGCTGCTTGTTGCAGTTCCCATCAATATTCCGGTGGACGCGGTCCAGTGTGGGAGCGGGCTTGCTCGCGAAGAGGCCGGCACATTCAACATCAATGTTGCCTGACCCACCGCTTTCGCGAGCAAGCCCGCTCCCACATTGGAAATCAGCTGTCCAAAGCTTTGTACTTCTCGCGCAGGTGGTTACGGATGTACACCGCCGACAGGTTCAATGTCGCGATCACCAGCACCAGCAGCAGCGCCGTGGCGTACACCAGCGGTCGCGCGGCTTCGACGTTCGGGCTCTGGAAGCCGACGTCATAGATGTGGAAGCCCAGGTGCATGATCTTCTGGTCCAGGTGCAGGTACGGGTAGTTACCGTCCACCGGCAGCGACGGCGCCAGTTTCACCACACCCACCAGCATCAGCGGCGCCACTTCACCCGCGGCGCGAGCCACGGCGAGGATCATGCCGGTCATCATCGCCGGGCTGGCCATCGGCAGCACGATCTTCCACAAGGTTTCAGCCTTGGTCGCGCCGAGGGCCAACGAGCCTTCACGCACGGTACGAGGAATCCGCGCCAGGCCTTCTTCGGTGGCCACGATCACCACCGGCACCGCCAGCAGCGCCAGGGTCAGCGAAGCCCAGAGCAGACCCGGCGTACCGAAGGTCGGTGCCGGCAGTGCTTCCGGGAAGAACAGACGGTCGAGCGAGCCACCCAGCACATAGACGAAGAAGCCCAGGCCGAACACGCCATATACGATGGCCGGAACACCTGCCAGGTTGTTCACCGCGATGCGGATCACCCGGGTCAGCGCGTTCTGCTTGGCGTATTCACGCAGGTACACCGCCGCCAGCACGCCGAACGGGGTCACGATCATCGCCATGATCAGGGTCATCATCACGGTGCCGAAAATGGCCGGGAAGATACCGCCCTCGGTGTTCGCTTCACGCGGGTCGTCGCTCAGGAACTCCCAGACCTTGCTGAAGTAGAAACCGATCTTGGTGGTCGTGCTCATGGCGTTCGGCTGGTAGGCGTGAACCACTTTGCCGATGCCGATTTCAATTTCCTTACCGTTCGCATCGCGGGCGGTCAGGCTGTCGCGATTGAACTGCGCATGCAGATCGTTCAGGCGCGCTTCCACATCCTGATAGCGGGCATTGAGTTCGGCGCGCTCCGATTCCATGTCCGCTTGTGCGGTGGCGTCGAGCTTGCCATCCAGCTCCAGCTTGCGACCGTGCAAGCGGACGCGCTCAAGACCGGCGTTGATCGCGCCGATGTCGGTTTTTTCCAGGTTCTTGAGCTGTGCGGCCAGCTTGTTGACGCGCTCGACACGGGCTTGCAACTCAGGCCATGCGGCTTCGCCTTCGGCGACAACCTTGCCGTCCTGTTTGACGTTGACCAGGTAACCGTAGAAGTTGCCCCACTCGCGACGCTCGATGGCCATCAGCTCCGGCGGCGTCGTCTGCTTGGTCAGCCACTCGCCGACGATCCAGGTGAAGTCGTTGCCGTTCAGGTCACGGTTGCCGACCTTGATCAGCTCGCGGGTCATGAACTCCGGGCCTTCGTCAGGCACCGGCAGGCCGGCGCTCTTAAGGCGGGCACGGGGTACTTCTTCTTTCTGCACCACTTCGCCAATGACCAGGTGTTGGCCCTGGCCCGGCACGTCGTAGCTGGCGTGGATCAGATCCGCCGGCCAGAAGTGACCCAGGCCACGCACGGCAATCACTGCCAGCAGGCCAATGGTCATGATGACCGCGATGGACACCGCGCCACCGCTGATCCAGACGCCGGGGGCGCCGCTCTTGAACCATCCTTTCAGGGAGTTCTGTTTCACAGACTTCTACCTTTCTTAAAGCGACGAGTATTTCTTGCGCAGACGCTGACGAATCAGTTCCGCGAGGGTGTTCATGACGAAGGTGAACAACAGCAGCACCAGCGCCGAGAGGAACAGCACGCGGTAGTGGCTGCCGCCGACTTCCGATTCGGGCATTTCCACTGCAACGTTGGCCGCCAGGGTGCGCAGGCCTTCGAACAGGTTCATTTCCATGACCGGAGTGTTACCGGTGGCCATCAACACGATCATGGTTTCACCGACCGCACGGCCCATGCCGATCATCAGTGCCGAGAAGATGCCCGGGCTCGCGGTGAGGATCACCACGCGGGTCATGGTCTGCCACGGCGTGGCACCGAGGGCCAGGGAGCCCAGGGTCAGACCGCGTGGCACGCTGAACACGGCGTCTTCGGCGATCGAGTAGATGTTCGGGATGACCGCGAAGCCCATGGCCAGGCCGACCACCAGGGCGTTGCGCTGGTCGTAGGTGATGCCCAGGTCGTGGGAGATCCACATGCGCATGTCGCCACCGAAGAACCAGTTCTCCATGAACGGGCTCATGTACAGCGACAACCAGCCCACAAACAGGATCACCGGAATCAGCAGCGCACTTTCCCAGCCATCCGGGACTTTCAGGCGGATCGACTCAGGCAGGCGGCTGAAGGTGAAACCGGCGACCAGGATGCCGATCGGCAGCAACATCAGCAGGCTGAAGATGCCAGGCAAGTGCCCTTCCACATACGGCGCGAGGAACAGGCCGGCGAAGAAACCGAGGATCACCGTCGGCATCGCTTCCATCAACTCGATCACCGGCTTGACCTTGCGGCGCATGCCCGGAGCCATGAAGTACGCGGTGTAGATCGCAGCGGCAACGGCCAGTGGAGCGGCCAGCAGCATGGCGTAGAACGCGGCTTTCAGGGTACCGAAGGTCAGCGGCGACAGGCTCAGCTTGGGTTCGAAGTCAGTGTTGGCGGCGGTCGATTGCCAGACGTATTTTGGCTCGTCGTAGTTCTCGTACCAGACCTTGCTCCACAGTGCGCTCCACGAGACTTCCGGGTGCGGGTTGTCGAGCAGCAGCGGGTGCAACTTGCCGCCGGCTTCCACGATCACGCGGTTGGCACGAGGCGACAGACCGAAAATGCCCTGGCCTTCAGCGACCGGCTCCACCAGCAAGGTACGGTGCGCGGTACTGTGGAACACACCGAGCTTGCCGGAAGCGTCGAGGGCAACGAAGCCCTTGCGGCGTTCTTCGGCTGTGATTTCAACGATAGGCGTGGTGCCCATCTGGAAGGTGCGGATCTGTTTCAGACGCTGTTCGCCATCCGGATCGCGAGCCATGAACCACTGGGCCAGGCCACCTTTGGAGTCACCGATGATCAGCGAGATACCACCCACCAGCTGAGTGCTGGCCGTGACTTGCGCTTCACCGTCTTCAAGCAGTTTGTAGCGACCGTTGAGGCTCTTGTCGCGCAGGCTGAACACGTCGGCCTGGGCGCGCCCGTTGACCACGTAAAGCCACTGCTGACGCGGGTCGACGAAAATATTCTTCACCGGCTCGTTCATCTGCGGCAGTTCGATGCGTTTCTGCTCGTTGGTGACTTCGCCGGTCATCATGTTTTCTTCGCTGGTCAGCGACAGAACATTGAGTTGCGAACCGGTGGAGCCGACCAGCATCAGGGTCGAATCGTTGGCGTTGAGGCTGACGTGCTCCAGCGCGCCACCGGCTTCGTTCACCGCGATTGGCGCTTCGCCATACGGGTATTCGATGGCCGGGGTGATGGTCTTCTTGCCTTCCGGGTAGCTGACTTTATAGGTATGACGGAACACCAGGGCCTGGCCGTTGGACAGGCCCACCGCCACCAGCGGGTGACCCGGCTGGTCTTCCCCGATGGAGGTCACGGTGGTGCCGGCCGGGATCGACAGATCGACGCGCTTGAGTTCGGCGCCACTGTCGATGTCGAAGAACAATGCCTGGCCCTTGTCGGAAATCCGCATCGCAACCTGGTTCTGCTCTTCCAGGGAGATCATCAGCGGCTTGCCGGCGTCTTGCATCCAGGCGGGCGTGATGGCGTCCCTGGACGTCAGGCTGGCACCCTGGAACAGGGGCGCGACGACGTAGGCAAGGAAGAAGAAGATCAAGGTGATCGCGCCCAGAACAGCGAGGCCGCCAACAAGGACGTACCAGCGGGTCAGGCGATCTTTGAGCGCGCGAATGCGGCGCTTGCGTTGTAGCTCAGGCGTATTGAAATCAATTCGCTTGGGGGGATTAGTAGTCATGTTGGAATTGGCCAGATCATTCATGCGCACACCCTAGCGATCCTGTATGACAGAAAGATGACAATGCAGTGACGCAACAAATCCGCCGCTAGCGATAACCAGCAGCGGATAGAGAATTAGAGGTGTATGGGGGCGGCACCTGCCGCCCCCATGTGAGTCCGAGGGGTTCACCTCGGACTCAATTTGTTACTTTTTTGCGACGTCAGCGCCGCCTTCCGCCAGACCCAGGTCAGCCAGTGCTTTTGCAGCAACCTTGGCCGGCAGTGGGATGTAACCGTCTTTCACTACAACTTCCTGACCCTGTTTCGACAGAACCAGTTTCACGAACTCGGCTTCCAGCGGGGCCAGAGGCTTGTTCGGGGCTTTGTTGACGTACACGTACAGGAAGCGGGACAGCGGGTACTTGCCGTTCAGGGCGTTTTCTTCGGTGTCTTCGATGAAGTCCTGGCTGCCTTTCTTGGCCAGGGCCACAGTCTTCACGCTAGCGGTCTTGTAGCCGATGCCCGAGTAACCGATGCCGTTCAGCGAGGAGCTGATCGACTGAACGACCGAAGCCGAACCTGGTTGCTCGTTCACGTTAGGCTTGTAGTCGCCCTTGCACAGAGCTTCTTCCTTGAAGTAGCCGTAGGTGCCGGATACCGAGTTACGACCGAACAGTTGAACCGGCTTGTTGGCCAGGTCGCCGGTCACGCCCAGGTCACCCCAGGTTTTGACTTCGGTCTTGGCACCGCACAGACGAGTGGACGAGAAGATCGCGTCGACCTGTTCCATGGTCAGGTGCTGGATCGGGTTGTCCTTGTGTACGAATACAGCCAGGGCGTCCACGGCAACCGGGATAGCGGTTGGTTTGTAGCCGTACTTCTGCTCGAAGGCAGCCAGTTCGGTGTCCTTCATCTTGCGGCTCATCGGGCCCAGGTTGGAGGTGCCTTCAGTCAGCGCAGGTGGCGCAGTGGCGGAGCCAGCGGCCTGAATCTGGATGTTTACGTTCGGGTATTCTTTTTTGTAGTTCTCAGCCCAGAGGGTCATGAGGTTGGCCAGGGTATCGGAGCCGACGCTGGAAAGGTTGCCCGACACACCAGTGGTCTTGGTGTAGCTCGGGATAGCAGGGTCAACAGCGGCAACCGCGTTGGCAGTCGCAACGCCAGCAGCGACAAAAGTCATTGCCGCCATCAAACGCTTCAGTTTCATGCCTTACTCCTAGCAGATAGGGTGTGTTATTCGGGGCCAAGTATCAGCAGGCCGTGTGAACACTCTATGGCTGAAATATGACAATTGGATGAAAGGCCAGTATTCAGTGTTTCCAGGTAATACCGCGTTATCGTTCTTCGCGAGCAAGCCCGCTCCCACAGGGGATCTGCGGCGAACACAGAACCAATGTGGGAGCGGGCTTGCTCCGGGCGGCGATCCGACGAAGGCGTCAGTACAGTCGATACGAAAGGTCGATCAACGCCCTTTCTTCCAGAGGTAGGCACCTACCACAATCCCCACCCCACACAGCACCGCCACATAATAAGCAGGCCCCATCGCACTCTCCTTGAGCAACAGACTGACAATCATCGGCGTCAGGCCGCCGAAAATCGCGTAGGCGACGTTGTAGGAGAACGACAGACCGCTGAAACGCACCACCGGCGGAAAGGCCTTTACCATTACATAGGGCACTGCGCCGATGGTGCCGACCAGCAGACCAGTCACGGCATACATCGGGAACAGCCAGTCGGGATGATCGGCCAGGCTGTGATAAAAGCTCCAGGAACTGGCCAGCAGCGCGGTACAGCCGATCACGAAGACTCGTCCCGCACCGAAGCGATCGGCCAGTGCGCCGGCAATGATGCAACCAAAACTCAGGAACACGATCGCCACGCTATTGGCCTGCAGGGACGTGGTTGGCGAGAAGTGATAGACCGTCTGCAACACAGTCGGTGTCATCAGGATCAACACCACGATGGCGGCCGACAGCAGCCAGGTCAGCAGCATCGAAATGGCGATGGCGCCACGATGGTCACGCAGCACCGCACGCAGCGGTACTTCTTCGGCCAAGGCCTTGCGCAGTTGCAGCTCGGCGAACACCGGGGTTTCGTGCAACCAGCGACGCAGGTACACCGCGAACAGGCCGAACACGCCACCCAGCAGGAACGGGATTCGCCAGGCGTAATCCGCCACTTCCACCGGGGTATAAATGCTGTTGATCGCCGTGGCGACCAGGGAGCCTAAAAGGATGCCCGCCGTCAGGCCGCTGGTCAGGGTGCCGCAGGCGTATCCGACATGAGGTTGCGGAACGTGCTCGGAAACGAAGACCCACGCCCCCGGCACTTCACCGCCAATGGCCGCGCCCTGGATCACCCGCATCAACAGCAGCAGGATCGGCGCCCACATGCCGATCTGCGCATAAGTCGGCAGCAACCCCATGATCAGGGTCGGCACCGCCATCATGAAAATGCTCAGGGTGAACATTTTCTTGCGGCCCAGCAGGTCGCCGAAGTGCGCCATCACGATGCCGCCCAGCGGCCGCGCCAGATAGCCAGCGGCGAAGATGCCGAAGGTCTGCATCAGGCGTAGCCATTCAGGCATGTCCGCCGGAAAGAACAGCTTACCCACCACCGTGGCGAAGAACACGAAGATGATGAAATCGTAGAACTCCAGCGCGCCGCCCAGGGCAGACAGCGACAGAGTCTTGTAGTCGTTGCGGGTCAGCGGACGTGCGGGTTGGTCTGGCTGCGCGATGCTCGAGGGCGCTGTGGTCATGGCAAGGGCTTCTCTTATAGTCGGATCTGCAACCTCAACAACGCTGGCTGAGGTTTGGGCAGGTCCGGCACGATAGCAAATTGTTCGAAAAAGCACATAGAGGTGCGTTTTTGACAGTCAAAATGAGAACCGGACGGTCGTCGCGGAGTCTACCGACCGATATACTCAAAGCCTGCTCCGGTTTTTGAGGGGTTGCTGTGCGAAAGCGCCTGTCAGGTTCATAGGCGATTTCGCAGAGTTTCCCTTTAGGCGCCTTATGGAAAACGTGACGAACGTAGTATGTTCGGTGCTGAATCGTTTTTCCCGAAGACGGCTACCACCAGCAATACCAACGAAGAGTCACGGGTCAGAGGCACCCCCGGAATGATAGAGCTCGAACAAGAAGATCCGATCCCGCAAGGCGACCTGGCCTTGCAAATCACCGCGCTCCCACGCGAAACCAACGGCTTTGGCGATATTTTCGGCGGCTGGCTGGTGGCGCAGATGGACTTGGCAGGCACCGCGATGGCCAGCAAGGTCGCCGGCGGGCGCGTTGCCACCGTTGCAATCGACCGCATGGCATTCCTGGTTCCAGTGGCGGTAGGCGCTCAGCTCTCCTTTTATACCCAGGCCCTGGAAATCGGCCGCAGCTCGATCAAGATGATGGTCGAGGTCTGGAGCGACGATCCACTGTCCAGCGAGTGGCGTAAAGTAACCGAAGCGGTGTTTGTGTTCGTTGCCATCGACGGCAGCGGCCGCACCCGCTCGGTTCCACCACGGGCTCGCTGAAAGAGCTTCTAAACCTGGTAGCCGTTTTGCGGTCGATAGTCGTCCACGTTACTGATCGAGAGCTGTCCCATGAGCACGCCCAATGTTGAAGCCGTAAAACTGGATGAACTGAACTGCTGGCGCATCCGCCACGGTCAGGCCGAATTACTGGTGGCCCAGCAAGGTGCGCACATCCTCAGTTATCAACTGGCCGGCCAGCCGCCGCTGATCTGGCTCAACGACGAGGCCGTGTTCAAGACCGGCAAGAGCATCCGTGCCGGCGTGCCGGTGTGCTGGCCGTGGTTCGGCAACTTCGACCGCAACCCGAAAAGCGTGCAGGCGATGCGTGTCAGCGGTGAAGCGCCGTCGGCTCACGGCTTCGTGCGAGCGATGGATTGGGAACTGGGCGGCATCGAAGCCGAAGGCGAAAGCCTGAAGGTCGAATTCCTTCTGCCCTACCCCGACGGCGGCTTTCCCGGTTGGCCGCACCAGGTGGACTTGACGCTGAGCATTCGCCTCGACGAGCAACTGCACATCCAGCTGACCAGCCACAACCGGGGTTCTGAAACCGTCAGCATCAGCCAGGCGTTGCACAGTTACTTTGCCGTCAGCGATGTGCGCGAAGTGCATGTCGAAGGCGTGGATGGTTTGAGCTACATCGAAACCCTGGAAGACTGGAAAATCAAACTACAGTCCGGTGATCTGCGTTTTACCGGCGAGACCGATCGCATCTACCTCAACGTTCCGCCGCAGTTGAGCATCGTCGATCCGGCCTGGGAGCGACGCATCGAACTGACCAGCAGCGGATCGCGTACGGCGGTGATCTGGAACCCGTGGATCGACCGCGCCGCCGCGTTCAGCGACATGGCCGACGACGGCTGGCAGCGCATGCTGTGCATCGAAACGGCGAACGTGATGGACGACGTAGTGAACCTGGTGCCGGGTGCCAGCCATACGCTAGGCGTGAGTGTCGGCAGCAACTCTCTCTAAGCAACACCACCAAACCAATGTGGGAGCGGGCATGCCCGCGAAGGGGCCATAACATTCAACATCATCGTTGCCTGTTACACCGCCTTCGCGAGCAAGCTCGCTCCCACATTGGTTTGGTGCTGTCCTTACAAGTCTGATTCTTTTACTACCCTGACCTTCTGCGCATCCAGCGCATACGCCGCATCGGCCAGGTCATTGCTGACCTTCTCGACTTTCAGCGTGCCGGTGACCCACAGCGGCGTGTAGATATCATTCAGCTTCAGGCCCTTTGGATAGCGCACCAGCACCAATTGGTTGGGCGGCGGGGGTGGCACGTGGATGCACGCGCCCGGGTACGGCACCAGGAAGAACAGCGTACTGCGGCCCTTGGCGTCGGACTCCAGCGGCACGGGGTAACCGCCAATGCGGATGTTCTTGTCGTTCATCGACGCAACGGTCTTGGTCGAGTACATCACCGCCGGCAAGCCTTTGGCCTGCTTCATTCCACCCTTGTCGGTGAAAGTGCCGTTGGCTTCAGGGGAGTTGTGGTCGATTTCAGGCATGGCCTCAAGGGCCTTCTGGTCCGACTTGGGCATCAATTCGAGCCAATCGGTTTCCGGCAATTCACCGGCATGGGCAAGGCCCGAACCCAGTAAAACAAGAGTCAGCAAAAGACGGCGCATGAAAGTGCTCGGTAAAGGGATGAACAGGAAACGCCGAGCATTCTAGCCCTCCCGGCCGATTTGGCGGAGAGGGCTTTATCGACTGGATCAGCTCTTTTTGACCAGTCCGTAGATCACCAGCAACACAACGGCGCCCACCAGCGCACCGATGAAGCCAGCGCCTTGGCCAGCCTGATAGATGCCCAGGGCTTGACCACCGTAAGTGGCCGCCAGCGAACCGCCGATACCGAGCAGGATGGTCATGATCCAGCCCATGCTGTCATCGCCCGGTTTCAGGAACCGCGCCAGCAGGCCGACAATCAAGCCGATAAAGATGGTTCCGATAATTCCCATGGCATTTCCCTCTGATTGATTGGCTATAGCCTAGCCAGACTTTGGCATCCTGCCATGAGAGAACGGCGGTCCCTGAATGGTTCCGCCGCTGCCACATGAAACTATTCGGCGATCAGCGCTTCGACCTTGAGGATCTGCGCGGTCAGCGTTTCGCGATCCGCACAACGCAGGTTGGCGTGACCGACCTTGCGGCCGACCTTGAAGGCCTTGCCGTAGTGATGCAGATGGCAATCGGCGATGGCCACGACCTTCTCGGTGTCCGGCACCTTGCCGATGAAGTTGAGCATCGCGCTCTCTCCAACCTTGGCAGTCGAACCCAACGGCAGACCGGCAACGGCCCGCAGGTGGTTTTCGAACTGGCTGCACTCGGCGCCTTCGGTGGTCCAGTGCCCTGAGTTGTGCACCCGGGGGGCAATTTCGTTGGCCTTGAGGCCACCGTCGACTTCAAAGAACTCGAAAGCCATCACGCCGACGTAATCCAGCTGCTTGAGCACACGGCTGGAGTAGTCTTCGGCCAGGGCTTGCAAGGGGTGATCGGTGCTGGCCACGGACAGCTTGAGAATGCCGCTTTCGTGGGTATTGTGTACCAGCGGATAGAAGCGGGTTTCACCGTCGCGGGCACGCACTGCGATCAGCGAGACTTCACCGGTGAACGGCACGAAGCCTTCCAGCAGGCAGGCCACGCTGCCCAGCTCGGCAAAGGTGCCAACCACATCTTCTGGCGTGCGCAGGACTTTCTGGCCCTTGCCGTCGTAACCCAGGGTACGGGTCTTGAGCACCGCCGGCAGGCCGATGGAGGCCACAGCGGCGTCCAGGTCAGCCTGGGACTGGATGTCAGCGAACGCCGGGGTAGGAATCCCCAGGTCCTTGAACATGCTCTTCTCGAACCAGCGATCACGGGCGATGCGCAGGGCTTCGGCGCTCGGGTAGACCGGGACGAATTGCGAGAGGAACGCGACGGTCTCGGCCGGCACGCTTTCGAACTCGAAGGTCACCAGATCGACTTCATCGGCCAGCTGGCGCAGGTGATCCTGATCGCCATAATCGGCGCGCAGGTGTTCGCCCAATGCGGCTGCGCAAGCATCCGGCGCCGGGTCCAGAAAAGCGAAGTTCATGCCCAGCGGAGTGCCCGCCAGCGCCAACATGCGACCCAACTGGCCGCCACCGATTACACCGATCTTCATCGTCAACAACCTCAGGCGATGCGTGGGTCTGGATTTTCCAGGACGCTGTCAGTCTGCTCAGCACGGAAGGTTTTCAGCACCGCGTGGAACTGCGGGTGCTTGGCGCCAAGGATGCTCGCCGACAGCAGCGCCGCGTTGATCGCGCCCGCTTTGCCGATGGCCAGGGTGGCAACCGGAATACCCGCTGGCATCTGCACAATGGAAAGCAGTGAATCGACGCCCGACAGCATTGCGGATTGCACGGGTACGCCCAGCACCGGCAGGTGGGTCTTGGCCGCACACATGCCTGGCAAGTGGGCAGCGCCACCGGCACCGGCGATGATCACCTCGATGCCACGCGCCTCGGCTTCTTCAGCGTACTGGAACAGCAGGTCCGGGGTGCGGTGGGCAGAAACCACTTTCACCTCGTAGGGGATGCCGAGCTTTTCCAGCATATCGGCGGTGTGGCTAAGGGTGGACCAATCGGACTTGGAGCCCATGATCACGCCAACCAGTGCACTCATCGTCGTGCCTCTTCTCTCTGGGCGCCCGCAGGCGCATCAAAAAACAACAAGCCACGCAGGATGCGTGGCTTGATTGTACGAATTATGGCCAGTCGTAACCGGCCGAAGGCCGCGCAGTATACCTCAATGAAGCCAATAAACAGCCCCCGTTGCGACCATCTGTCATCTGCCGCAAAGCCCCGATTTTATTGACTTGAAGGTCAATGGAATACACCTCGAATTTCCTGTGGGAGCGGGCTTGCTCGCGAAGAGGCCGGTACATTCAACATTGATGTTGATTGATCCACCGCTTTCGCGAGCAAGCCCGCTCCCACATTGGGGTTTCATGGGATTCAGGAACCGGTCGCACCCTGTGCCGCTCCACCTTCCAGCTTGCGCCACAACAACCGCACATTCGCCTTGCGCACCAGCGCACAGCGATACAGGCGAATTTCCAGCGGCACGTGCCATTGCGGGCCGCCGCAGACCACCAGTTCACCGCGCGCCAGCTCGGCACGCACGCTCAACTGCGGCACCCAGGCAATGCCGAGGCCCTCCAGGGCCATGCTTTTCAGGCTGTCGGCCATGGCGGTTTCGTAGATGGTGGTGAAGCGTAGCGCCCGTTGACGCAGCAGCATGTTCACCGACCGGCCGAGAAACGCACCGGCGCTGTAAGCCAGTAACGGTACGCTGCCTTCGCCTTCCAGATCGAACAGCGGTTTGCCGTCGGCGTCCGCGGCGCAGACCGGCAGCATTTCGGTGTGGCCAAGGTGCAGCGACGGGAAGATTTCCGGGTCCATCTGCATCGCCGCGTCCGGGTCGTAGAACGCCAGCATCAGGTCGCAGCCGCCTTCGCGCAAAGCATGCACGGCGTCACCAACGTTGGTCGCGACCAGCCGCGTGGCGATGTTCAGGCCTTCGTTGCGCAACTGCGCGATCCAGCGCGGAAAGAAACCCAGCGCCAGGGAGTGCGCGGCAGCGACCTGCATCACTTCGCCCTGCCCGCCTTCCAGGTGATGCAGATGGCGCAGCACTTCGCCGAGCTGTTCGACCACGGTTCGCGCGGTGACCAGAAACAATTGCCCTGCCGCCGTCAGCTCCACCGGCGTGCGCGAACGGTTGACCAGGGTCAGCCCCAGCGCCGCTTCAAGGCTGCGGATTCGTCGGCTGAACGCTGGCTGCGTCACGAAACGCCGTTCGGCGGCCTGGGAGAAACTGCGGGTGGCAGCCAGGGCACTAAAGTCCTCCAGCCATTTGCTTTCCAGATTCATCACGCCCTCCCGGACACGCACCAATTTAGGTCACACGTTCGCCGCCAAGCCGGCGTCACACGGGCATTATGCCGAATGTGCATAGGCTAGTGTTTAACAGCATTGGCCCAAAATTTTGTACAGGCCTAGCATTCACAGCGTTCCGGCACAGACCGGGTCCATATTGAGATGATTTCTATCATGTCCTCCGCTGCATCATTCCGCACAGAAAATGACCTGCTTGGCGCCCTCGAAGTACCGGCTCAAGCGTATTACGGTATCCAGACCCTGCGAGCGGTGAATAACTTCCGCCTTTCGGGTGTTCCGATTTCGCACTACCCGAAACTGGTTGTCGGTCTGGCCATGGTTAAACAGGCCGCCGCTGACGCCAACCGTGAGTTGGGTCACCTGAGCGAAGCCAAGCACGCTGCCATCAGCGAAGCCTGTGCACGTTTGATCCGCGGCGACTTCCACGAAGAGTTCGTGGTGGACATGATTCAAGGCGGCGCTGGCACTTCGACCAACATGAATGCCAACGAAGTCATCGCCAACATCGCACTGGAGGCCATGGGTCACCAGAAAGGCGAGTACCAGTACCTGCACCCGAACGACGACGTGAACATGGCGCAGTCGACCAACGACGCTTACCCGACGGCAATCCGCCTGGGTCTGTTGTTGGGTCACGATGCCCTGCTGGCCAGCCTCGACAGCCTGATTCAAGCGTTCGCGGCCAAGGGTCAGGAATTCAACCACGTCCTGAAAATGGGTCGTACCCAGTTGCAAGACGCCGTGCCGATGACCCTGGGTCAGGAATTCCGCGCTTTCGCCACCACCATGGGCGAAGACCTGGCCCGTCTGAAGACGCTGGCCCCGGAACTGCTGACTGAAGTGAACCTGGGCGGCACCGCGATCGGCACCGGCATCAACGCCGATCCGCGCTATCAGGCCCTGGCTGTACAGCGCCTGGCACTGATCAGCGGTCAACCGCTGGTTCCGGCGGCCGACCTGATCGAAGCTACCTCCGACATGGGCGCCTTCGTGCTGTTCTCCGGCATGCTCAAGCGCACCGCGGTCAAACTGTCGAAGATTTGCAACGACCTGCGCCTGCTGTCCAGCGGCCCACGCACCGGCATCAACGAAATCAACCTGCCGGCGCGTCAGCCAGGCAGCTCGATCATGCCAGGCAAGGTCAACCCGGTTATCCCGGAAGCTGTTAACCAGGTGGCCTTCCAGGTCATCGGTAACGACCTGGCGCTGACCATGGCAGCCGAAGGCGGCCAACTGCAACTGAACGTGATGGAGCCGCTGATCGCTTTCAAGATCCTCGACTCGATCCGCCTGCTGCAACGCGCCATGGACATGCTGCGCGAGCACTGCATCGTCGGCATCACCGCCAACGAAGCCCGCTGCCGTGAACTGGTCGAGCACTCGATCGGTCTGGTCACCGCACTGAACCCGTACATCGGCTACAAAAACGCCACCCGCATCGCCCGTATCGCCCTCGAAAGCGGCCGCGGCGTGCTGGAACTGGTGCGCGAAGAAGGTCTGCTCGACGAAGCCATGCTCGCCGACATCCTGCGCCCGGAAAACATGATTGCTCCGCGCCTGGTGCCCCTGAAGGCATAACCCGACGCGTTACTTGTAGCACCGCTCACCAGGTCGAGGGACTAGACACCTCTCACCTTTTGAGGGCTTGGAGATCAATCTCCAGGCCCTTTTTTTTAACTGTTTGCCAGTGAAACCGTATGTCTGGGGACTGACCAATGTGGGAGCGGGCTTGCTCGCGAAGGCAGCGGCACATTCAACAATGATGTGTCTGATACACCGCTTTCGCGAGCAAGCCCGCTCCCACCCAGAGCAGCTCCCACATAGCCTGACAGCAAAAATGTCAGGTGTTTCAAAGGCTTCGCTTCACCGAATGCACCACAACCGTGCAGACGGACGGCACTGTCATCGGTATAGTGCCGCCCCTCTTCGCATGAGCGGTCGGCGGTAGCGAGGCCTCAACCCATGCGAAACCCGAACTAATAACAAACCCGCGATATGAAACCGGGACGAACGTCGACCCGCCTGTTGTGCCGTGCGCCAGCGGGTGTAACTCGATGTGTCCGTCCGGCCAGCATTGTTGCTTACACAAAAAACAGCGAGGAATAATCCATGCTCGAAGTCATCAACGACTTCCTCTCAGGGAAAGTACTGATCGTGCTCATTGTCGGGCTCGGTAGCTACTTCACGATCCGCTCGCGTTTCGTTCAATTGCGTCACTTCTTCCACATGTTCGCGGTGTTCCGCGACAGCCTCAAAAGCAGCGCCGGGCAACTCAGTTCGTTCCAGGCCCTGATGCTC
Source organism: Pseudomonas sp. GW821-FHT02A08 (assembly GCF_059422045.1). Taxonomy (NCBI): domain Bacteria; kingdom Pseudomonadati; phylum Pseudomonadota; class Gammaproteobacteria; order Pseudomonadales; family Pseudomonadaceae; genus Pseudomonas; species Pseudomonas sp. GW821-FHT02A08. The sequence goes on along the minus strand of NZ_JBWKWD010000032.1, from coordinate 53,876 downwards.
AGCCTCGCCGGCCGCGTCGGTGCGGGCAACATTGCCGGTGTCGGCATCGCCGTGACACTCGGTGGGCCTGGCGCGGTGTTCTGGATGTGGGTGACCGCACTGGTCGGCATGTCCAGCAGCTTCTTCGAATGCTCCCTCGGTCAGCTGTACAAACGCACCGACTCCGACGGCACCTTCCGGGGCGGCCCGTCCTACTACATCCAGCACGGCCTGCAAAAACGCTGGTTGGGCATGCTGATGGCGTTCCTGCTACTGGTGACGTTCGGCTTCGCCTTCAACGGCCTGCAAGCCCACGCCGTGACGCACTCGCTGAACAATGCGTTCGGCCTCGACACCACTTACACCGGCATCGGCCTGGCCGTACTGCTCGGCCTCGTATTCATCGGCGGGATCAAGCGCATCGCCAAGGTCGCCGACCTGCTGGTGCCGGTGAAAACCCTGGTGTATATCGGCGTGACCATCTACGTGATCGTGCTGCAATTCGACCAGGTGCCGGGCATGCTGATGACCATCGTCAAGAGCGCCTTCGGTCTGGACCAGGCCTTCGGCGGCCTGATCGGCAGCGCCATCGTCATGGGCGTGAAGCGTGGCGTATTCGCCAACGAAGCCGGCCTGGGCAGCGCGCCGAACGTGGCGGCGGTTGCGGCGGTCGAGCACCCGGTGGCACAAGGTGTGGTCCAGGCGTTCAGCGTGTTCCTCGATACCTTCGTGATTTGCACCTGCACCGCGCTACTGATCCTGCTTTCCGGTTTCTACACCCCGGGCTTCGAAGGCGACGGCATTGCTCTGACCCAGAACTCGCTGGCCGCCGTGGTCGGTGACTGGGGACGGATGTTCATCTCCGTGGCCCTGGCGCTGTTCGTGTTCACCTCGATCCTCTACAACTACTACCTGGGCGAGAGCAACCTGCGCTTTTTGATCGGTGAAAACCGCAAGGCGCTGATGGGCTATCGCGCGCTGGTACTGGTGCTGATTTTCTGGGGCGCCATCGAAAACCTCGGCACCGTATTTGCCTTCGCCGACATCACCATGACCATGCTCGCGTTCGTCAACCTGATCGCGCTGTTCCTGCTGTTCAAGGTCGGCATGCGCATCCTGCGTGACTACGATGACCAGCGCGCCGCTGGCATCAAGACGCCGGTGTTCGACTCCGCCAGGTTCCCGGACCTGGACCTGGATCGCCAGGCGTGGCCGGCCAACCCGCCAGCCGCCGTTCAGAATCAGGCTGAGCCGCAAGGTGTGACCGCAGCGCAACGCTGATCGGTAAAAAGCGGGCGCATCCCTTGCGCCCGTCAGCTAGAGTGCGCAAATCCATTGTGGGAGCGGGCTTGCTCGCGAAGGCGGACGTTCAGCCAACACTTGTGTTGAATGTGCTGACCTCTTCGCGAGCAAGCCCGCTCCCACAATGGCAGTCATTGTTTCGGAGAACTTCCATGAATTCGTCGACCTACCCTGCCGCCCAGCACGTCATGGTGCTCTACACCGGCGGCACCATCGGCATGCAGGCCAGCGCCAACGGCCTGGCTCCGGCGTCCGGCTTCGAAGCGCGGATGCGCGACTATCTGCACAGCCAGCCTGAGCTGGTGGTGCCGCAATGGCGCTTCCGTGAAATGTCGCCGCTGATCGACAGCGCCAACATGACCCCGACGTACTGGCAGCAGTTGCGTGAGGCGGTGGTCGATGCGGTGGATGTTCAGGGCTGCGACAGCGTGCTGATCCTGCATGGCACCGACACCCTGGCCTACAGCGCGGCGGCCATGAGTTTCCAGTTGCTCGGCCTGCATGCCCGGGTGTGCTTCACCGGCTCGATGTTGCCGGCCGGCGTCACCGATAGCGACGCCTGGGAAAACCTCGGCGGTGCGCTGGTTGCACTGGGCCAGGGCCTGGCGCCGGGTGTGCATCTGTATTTCCATGGCGAACTGCTGGACCCGACCCGTTGCGCGAAGGTACGCAGTTTTGGTCGTCATCCATTCAAGCGACTGGAGCGTCAGGGTGGTGGTGTGAAAGCCTCTTCGCTGCCAACAGCGTTGAACTACAACCAGGTAAAACAACTGGCGAAGGTTGCCGTGTTGCCGCTGTTCCCTGGCATCGGTGCCGAGATCCTCGATGGCCTGCTCGACAGCGGCATTCAAGGTCTGGTGCTGGAGTGCTACGGCAGCGGCACCGGGCCGAGTGACAACCCAGAGTTCCTCGCCAGCCTCGGCCGTGCTCGGGATATCGGCGTGGTAGTGGTCGCGGTGACGCAATGCCACGAAGGCGGGGTTGAACTGGACGTCTATGAGGCAGGCAGTCGCTTGCGCGGTGTCGGTGTGCTCTCCGGTGGCGGCATGACCCGTGAAGCGGCATTCGGCAAGTTGCATGGGTTGTTGGGGGCGGGGCTTGATACGGACGAAATTCGTCGGCTTGTCGAGCTCGACCTTTGCGGCGAACTGAGCTGACAAAACACAAAACCTGTGGGAGCGGGATTGCTCGCGAAGACGACGGCACATCCAGCAGTGATGTGACAGGACGACCGCTTTCGCGAGCAAGACCGCTCCCACAGGGGTCATCGGCACACAACTTGCTCCGCATTCCAGCATCCCAAGGCTGGAAGTCCTCATGCTCCACTCCCACCTCACTACCCTCAACGCGGTCTCCCTGGTACTCGATGCCTTCAAGGCACAAGGCTTGTCCAGCGAAGCGCTACTGGCCGGCAGCGGCATCAGTGCGGCGGATCTGAACCGGGCCGACACGCGCATCACCACCAATCAAGAGATGCAGGTCTGTGCCAACGCCGTTGCCCTCAAGCGTGACATCGGCCTGGAACTGGGTCGGCGGATGCACGTTTCCTGCTACGGCATGCTCGGTTACGCCCTGCTCACCAGTGCCACCTTCGGTGACGCATTGCGGCTGGCGATACGTTATCCGGCGCTGCTGGGAACACTTTTCGAGTTGAGTCTTGAAGACGATGGCGAGCGCATCTGGTTCGCCGCCGCCGATTACCGCGAGAGCCCGGCCATGGCGGTGTTCAACGCCGAGTTCTGCCTGGTGTCGCTGAAAGTCACTTGCGACGACCTGCTTGGCCATCCCCTGCCCTTACTCGGCGCACGCTTCGAACATGCCGCGCCCGACTACGAAGCGACCTACGCCGAACACTTCAACTGCCCGGTGCACTTCGGCGCGCGGAACAACGCCTTCGCCTTCGACAGGCGCTGGCTCGACCAGCCACTGCCGCTGGCCGATGTCATCACCCATCAAGCCATGGCCGAACGCTGCCGCAAACAGAATCTCGAGTTCACCGGGCGCCAGGCCTGGCTGGGACGGATCCGCCAATTGCTCAGCGCGCAATTGAATGCGGCGCCCGGGCTGGAGGGGCTGGCCGGGCAAATGAACTGTTCGGCGCGGACCTTGCGCCGGCATCTCAAGGACATGGGTTGCAGCTATCAGGAGCTGCTCGACGAATTGCGCTTCGAGCAGGCCAAGCAAATGCTGTGCGAGGATCAATTGCCGATCTATCAGATTGCCGAGGCGCTGGGCTTCAGCGAGACCGCGAGTTTTCGCCATGCGTTCGTGCGCTGGAGTGGTGTCGCGCCGAGTCAGTTCAGGCCACACGGCTAACCCTGTGGGAGCGGGCTTGCCCGCGAAGAGGCCAGTACAACCGATACATCTCCATTGGCTGGAACACCGCTTTCGCGGGCAAGCCCGCTCCCACAGATTTAACATTTCATGTACTCACCTGGAACTCAGCCGTGCAAGTAAGGGGCGAATTTCGGTCAAATGTTTTGGCCATATTGACCCCCTTTTGGCCTTTCCTGCCGTTCTCCGAAATCGTCCGTGCCGCAAGACTGTGTTCAACCGAATCAGCCTGCGGAGAACAACAAAATGCTGACGATCTACTCGAACGATCACCACCTGCACCACGGCCGTTGTGAATTGATAGACGGGCAACTCAAGCCCTGCTTCGAAATGCCTTCACGTGCCGATCACGTGCTGGCACGGGTGCAAAATCAAAATCTCGGCCCTGTCGAAGCGCCGAAGGATTTCGGCCTCGGACCGATCGAACGCATCCACAGCCGCGACTACCTCGACTTCTTCAAGGGTGCCTGGGCACGCTGGACCGAATTCAACACCGACGGTGACTTGCTGCCCTACACTTGGCCGGCCCGCACCCTGCGACGGATCAAACCCACCAGCCTGCACGGCGAACTCGGCTATTACAGCTTCGACGGCGGCGCGCCAATCACCGCCGGTACGTGGCAGGCGGCGTATAGCGCAGCGCAAGTCGCCCTCACCGCCCAGGCGGAAATCCAGCGCGGCGCCCGTTCGGCCTTCGCCCTGTGCCGTCCACCGGGACACCACGCTGCCAGCGATTTGATGGGAGGTTATTGCTACCTCAACAACGCGGCCATTGCCGCCCAGGCCTTCCTTGATCAGGGCCACAAGAAGGTCGCGATCCTCGACGTCGATTACCACCATGGCAACGGCACCCAGTCGATTTTCTACGAACGCAGCGACGTGCTGTTCACTTCGATCCATGGCCACCCGGAAGCCGAGTTTCCGTTCTTCCTCGGCTATGAAGACGAATTGGGCGAGGGCCCCGGCGAGGGCTTCAACTTCAACTATCCTCTGGCCGCAGGCTCGGGCTGGGACACCTGGAGCGCGGCGCTGGAACAGGCCTGCAAAGAGATCGAAAACTACGGCGCCGACATCGTCGTGGTCTCCTTGGGAGTCGACACGTTCAAGGACGATCCGATCTCGCAATTCAAACTCGACAGCCCGGATTACCTGGCCATGGGCAAGCGCATTGCGGCTCTCGGCAAACCGACGCTGTTCGTGATGGAAGGCGGCTATGCGGTAGAAGAAATCGGCATCAACGCCGTGAACGTTCTCGAAGGTTTCGAAAGCGCCCAATGAGGAATTAGAACAATGACAAGACTCAAGCGTTTGATCGTTCCTGCCCTGGGCGCCCTGGTGCTCAGTGGCGTTGCCCATGCTGAAGAACGAACGTTGCGTGTCTACAACTGGTTCGACTACATCACCCCCAAGGCTCTGGAAGACTTCAAGGCCCAGAACAGCCAGACCAAGCTGGTCTACGACATTTTCGACACCAACGAAGCACTGGAAGCCAAGTTGCTGACCGGCAACTCCGGCTACGACGTGGTGGTGCCGTCCAACGTGTTCCTCGCCAAGCAGATCGAAGCCGGCGTGTTCCAGCCACTGGACCGCAGCAAGTTGCCGAACTGGAACCACCTCGATCCCAAGCTGATGATGCTGATCGAGGCAAACGACCCGGGCAACAAGTTCGCCGTGCCTTACATGTACGGGACCATCCTGATCGGCTTCAACCCGGACAGGGTCAAGGCCGTGCTCGGCGACAACGCGCCAGTGGACAGCTGGGACCTGATCTTCAAGGAAGAGAACATCAGCAAGCTCAAGCAGTGCGGCGTCGCCCTGCTCGACTCGCCGTCGGAGATCTTGCCGCTGGCCCTGCAACACCTCGGCCTGGACCCCAACAGCAAAAAGCCTGCGGACTACGACAAGGCTGAAGCGCTGCTGATGAAGATCCGCCCGTACATCACCTACTTCCACTCATCGAAGTACATGGCCGATATCGCCAACGGTGACATCTGCGTCGCGGTCGGTTATTCCGGCAGCTTCTCGCAAGCCGCCAACCGGGCCAAGGAAGCCAAGAACGGTGTGGTCGTCGACATGCGTTTGCCGAAGGAAGGCGCGCCGATCTGGTTCGACATGCTGGCAATTCCGAAGGGGGCGAAAAACCCCGAAGACGCCTACACCTTCATCAACTACCTGCTGCAGCCGCAAGTGATTGCACCAGTCAGTGACTTTGTCGGTTACCCGAACCCGAACAAGGACGCCACGGAACTGGTCGACCCGGCGATCCGCAACAACCCCAACCTGTACCCGACCGATGCGGCGATGGGCACGCTCTACACCCTGCAACCGCTGCCGCGCGATGCCGAACGTGCACGGACCCGAGCCTGGACCAAGATCAAGTCCGGGACTTGAGATCAGAAAAACCTCCTGCCGTTGTTGGCAGGAGGTTTTATTGTTAAAAGTCAGGAAAGCTGTTGCAAATTTGTCACTTTGAAATTTGCTTCAATTTCTTTGTAAGGCGATTCTTCAATCAATGCCACATTGAAAGAACCAGAGAACTCCTGTCGACTACCTTCACCACAAATATGAGCTCGACCAGACTCAGCAGGATATTCCAGAGTCGGCTCCCCGTCTTTTTCTATTATATAACCAATGGTGACTTTTCCATCGAGACTGACATCATGCTCGCCGTCACCAAGATCGTCATCGGCCGCCACGGATATATATCGCCGATTATTTCCCTCATTAATGACCCCCACCACAATTTTGACACCAAAACTGATAAAACCTTGAACGTCGTCGGCGGTAAAGGCAACACCGTCAATCGATGCAGTGAAGTAGTCGTCCTTTACCTGCCGCAGGCCTTGGCACCTCGTTGCTTCCAGCGCTGCTTTCAGGCACTTTGCGTGTAAGTGTTTCATAGAGTATTCCTTGATGAGTCCAAGTAAAAAATGCTCGAATTCAGGTCATGACTTCATAGGGTCGAATGATAAAAATCTTATAAAACGGCAATAAGAATACGCGACAGCAATTATCGATTTCGCAAGCGCACACACTTCCTCCGTTACGCACTAATTATTTATGCGCATTGACGTGCTCGGTCAACCCTGAAAGTGTTTCATATAAATTTGTTACAACTAAGACTTCGATATTTAACTATATAATCTGGCTACAACGTGGAGGGTTACCAGCCCCGAAAAAAGAGGCCACGGAACTGGTCGACCCGGCAATCCGCAGTCCGCGTCGTTATGTAGACCTCGCGCGCTTCAGCCCGCACGCCACACCGCCCGCAACCGTTGCAATGCCGCCTCGATCGCCTTTTCGGGTACCGCGGCAAAACCCAGCACCAGACCGGCGCGTTGATCCATCGGGGTTGCGGACTCCGGCAGCCAGTAACCGCTCAAGCCGTTGACCTCGACATCGACACTGTCCGCCAACTCAATCAACTCACGTTCACGTTCCACGCTGTCGACCAGTACTGTCATGTGCAACCCCGCGGCAACAGTGGGCAACTTGCCGATACCTGGAATATCCATAGGCCAACCATTGAGCAAGGCATTGCGCCGACTCAGCGCCGCCCGCCGCATGCGCCGGATGTGGCGCTGGAAATGCCCGGTCGCCATGAACTCGGCCATCACCGCCTGGGTGCTGACTTCAGAATGCCGTACGTCCACCGCGCGTCGTTGCGCAAAGGCCTGCACCAGCCCCGGTGGCAGCACCAGATAACCGAGACGCAATGCCGGAAACGCGACCTTGCCGAACGTACCGACATACAACACCCGCCCGTGACGATCGAGCGCAGCCAAAGGTGCCAGTGGCGCGCCGGTGTATCGGTACTCGCCATCATAGTCATCCTCGACGATCCAGCCTTGGGTGCGCTCGGCCCAGGCCAGCAACTCCAGGCGCCGCGCCAGGCTCATGACCACGCCGGTGGGATACTGATGTGACGGTGTGACATAGGTCAGCCGACAATCATCGAGCCCTGTCAGTTCGCTGCAATTGATGCCCTCGCTGTCCACTGCCACCCCGTGCAGTCGCGCCCCCGCCACGGCGAACGCATGCCCTGCCGCCCGATACCCCGGGTTTTCAATCGCCACACCGTCGCCCGGTTCCACCAGCAGCTGTGCACAAAGGCTGATTCCCTGCTGTGCGCCACTGGTGATCACAATTTGTTCAGCTGTGCACTGCATGCCCCGCGAGCTGCGTAGATACGCCGCGATCATCCCCCGCAAGCGTGCATCGCCTGCCGGGTCGCCGTAGCACAACTGCTGGAAATCAGGTTTACGCCAGAAAGCCGCATTCAGCTTGGCCCAGACCTCGAACGGAAACAGATCGAATGCCGGAACACCGACCCGAAAAGCCCTGGGCGGACCACTGGGCGGCATGGGTAAATGGTTCTTTTCAACGCGGGTCAAGGCGTCCCTGTGGGTAACTTTGCTGGATGAATCCACAGGCAAATCAAGCCAATTTGTGGATAAAGCTGTGGGTAAGCCTGTTGAAAACCCTGTGGATACTTTTGTGGATAGTTTTTTTGCCGGCAAGGTTGCCTGGGGTAATTGCGCAACGTAAGTCCCGTCGCCTACCCGCCCTTCGATAAACCCTTCGGCGTACAGCTGATCGTAGGCACGCACCACGCTGTTTCGGGAAATCGCCAGCGCGGCAGCCAGATCACGACTGGCCGGCAGACGCGTGCCGCTGGCCAGTCGCCCGTCCAAAACGCGTGCGCGCAATGCCTGGTAGAGCTGACGACTCAGCCCCTGACGACGATCAAGCTCGATACCCGCCGGGTTGAAGGTCAAGGACAGTGGTTCGCTAGTCATCGCAATGGACCTATGAAATTGGTCATTAATGGCTCTTACAACAGACCAATAGCCTGCCTAGGATGCAGGCATTCGCCAAGGAAAATATCTCCATGTACACGCCACGTGCTTTTGCCATCGACGAGTTGTCCCAACTGCATGAACTGATCCTCGCCACCCGCCTCGCCATATTGGTGACCCACGGTGAAAGCGGCCTGCAAGCCAGCCATGTACCTGTGCTGCTGCATTGCGAACAAGGTTCGAACGGCACGCTGTACGGGCATCTGGCCAAAGCCAATCCACAGTGGAAAGAGCTGCGCGACGGCTCCGAAGCCCTGCTGATCTTTGCCGGTGCCGACGCCTACGTCAGCCCAGGCTTCTACCCGAGCAAGGCCGAACACGGCAAAGTCGTGCCAACCTGGAACTACATCGCAGTCCACGCCTATGGCCGAGCCGAAACCTTCAGCGATGGCGGACGACTGCTCGACATCGTCAGTACCCTCACCGATCGTCATGAAGCTGGCCGCGCCCAACCGTGGTCAGTGGCCGATGCCCCCGCCGATTACATCGACGGCATGCTCAAGGCCATCGTCGGTTTCGCCATTCCCATCGACCGTCTGGAAGGCAAGCGCAAGCTCAGCCAGAACCGCAGCCCCGCCGACATCGACGGCGTGCGCAAAGGCCTGGCTGCCAGCCCCGACGTAACTGACCAAACCCTCGCCCAATTGATGCGCTAAGGAAATCACCATGAGTCAGATCGACATTCGCCAAGTCACCACCGGTGATCACGCGGCCTGGTTGCCGTTGTGGCAAGCCTACCTGCGCTTCTACAACACCGAACTGCCGCAGGCCGTTACCCAAAGCACCTGGCAGCGCATGCTCGACCCGAGCGAACCAACCCACGCCGCCCTCGCCTGGGCCGACGGTAAAGCGGTGGGCATGGTGCATTTCATCTACCATCGTTCGAACTGGACCATCGAGAACTCCTGCTACCTGCAAGACTTGCTGGTGGTCCCGCAAACCCGTGGCACCGGCGTCGGCCGCCAGTTGATCGAGTTCGTCTACACCACGGCCAAGGCCGACGGCTGTAACAAGGTCCACTGGCTGACCCACGAATCCAACGCCACCGCGATCCAGCTCTACGAGCACATCGCCGAACGCCCGGGTTTCATCCAGTTTCGCAAAGCCATCTAGGTTCAAGGAGAACACATGTCGATTTCACTCGCCGACTGGAAAGGCGTCCCGGCCCCCACGACCCAACTGATCGAAGGGCGTTACATCCGCCTGGAAAAACTCGACCCGGCGCGCCATGGCGACGACCTGTTCAACGCCCTGCAAGGCCCGGGGGCCGACCCGAAACTCTGGGACTATCTGCCTTACGGCCCCTTCCCGGAGCGCAGCGTCTTCAACGACTGGCTGAACAACCATGCGACCAGCAGCGACCCATATTTCTTCAGCGTGATCGACCGCGCCAGCGGCGAGGTCCAGGGCATTCTCAGCCTGATGTCCATCGTCCCGGCCCAGGGCCGCATCGAAATCGGCCACGTCACCTTCGGCGCCCCGATGCAGCGCTCGCCGAAAAGCACCGAGGCGGTTTACCTGTTGGCCAAGGAATCCTTTGCCCTGGGCTACCGTCGCCTGGAATGGAAATGCAACAACGCCAACGCCCGCTCCAAATACGCGGCCGAGCGCCTGGGCTTCAGTTTTGAGGGTGTGTTCCGTCAGCACATGGTAGTCAAAGGGCAGAACCGCGATACGGCGTGGTACTCGATCCTGGATTCCGAATGGCCGGCGATTGGGGCCGGGTTTGAAAAGTGGCTGAGTGATGAGAACCAGACGGGGTCGGGGCAGTTGAAAAGCCTCGTTGAGTGTCGCGGCTAAAAGAACCAAAAGCAAAAGATCGCAGCCTTCGGCAGCTCCTACAGGGTCGGTGTATATCCTGTAGGAGCTGCCGAAGGCTGCGATCCTTTGCGTCAGCCCAACGCATCCAAGGCGTCACAACCGTCCTGAATCAGGATGTGCAATCGGAGCAGTTTCAGCTGATATCCCGTCGAATCCGCACCACACCCATTTTCAGTCCAAACGGACGGAACACTGCGTTCAAAGACTTCAGCGTCTGATTCCCTTCTCCATGTTCAATGTGCACCAGCGTGCGCACCGAGATTTTGCACATTTTGGCGAATTGGGTCTGGTGCAAACCGGTGACTTCGACTCGCAAACGGCGAACCGCTTCGCCTATTTCAAGAGTGCCCTGAGCCAAAGCCTCTTGAATGCTTTCTATGAGCACTGTGCGCTCAGCAACGGTCATGCTCATTTCAAGCCCCACTCTTTCAAACGTTGCTCCAGATTTTTCAATGCAATTTGTGGGTGATTCATTGTCTGTCCAGGCAGACCGCTGGCCGAGAGAATATCGGGGAGTGCCATCAGGCGATTTGCATCGTCACGCAGGCGCTCAAATGAATCCTGCACGTCACTCAAAGCGGCTAATGGATCATCCGGATCAGCGATGTCGGCCAATGTACGGCACACCCCGCGCCAATCAACGTCACCCGCTCTCTCCAGTTCTTTTGGCCACTTGGTGGTCCGTGTCACACCTTCGTCGTCCATCACCATGGGTGCTAAATCATAAATGGGTGCAAGACGAAACGAGGTGTCATCACGGATGATTGCGATATTGCGTCCGTGGTTATCTGAGTTGCCGAGGATTTTGTTGATCAGATCCCGACGAAGATAATCGGCAACGAGATCCGGAATTTGATCCGCCTGCCCCGCCTCACGCCAAAGTCCTGCCAACAACCGGATAACGTCCATGTGGTCCAAAGCGCTACCCGCTGTCGTGATGTTTGCCAGCGAGTAGATTGACTCCACGGCAAAGCGCTCGACGCCTTGGTCGGTCACTTGACGGTCAAAACGCTGCATCCACAAGCTGGGTTTGGTCGCTTCTTCCAGTGCAAGCCCCTCGACGGCCACAGTCTCGATCCCCAGACTCTGGAGCGCCCTGTAATAGTGATACTCGCTTCTTAGGATTACCTGATCAGTTTCCAGCCCTTTGTTGCGGGCGAACTTCACAAACCAATGTTGAGTGACATCGGCGTCGTCAAGTACTGCATCCGGGTACAGTAGCCCCGCCTTGTTCTGGGCCAACAAAAGCTTCGGAGCCTCGCCACCTGCACCTGTTGCGCCACCAATGGCAGCCCCCTGCTCGTAGGCATACTCAAGAAATCGATTATTGCGACTGATGACGTCCTGGCGCTCAAAACCAATAGGCTCACGCTGATCCACTGCTTCGGCAGACGCCTTGACTCGCATATTTCCGATCGGCGCCGGCGTGCTTCTGGCCAGCAGGTAAAGGTCTGCACTTACGTCCGCGGGCTTGTCTTTGCCTATATGCGCTAAAAGGAACCTTTTGGCTGCACCTGCCGGTGCAACATCATGTACAAATGCTGGCGCATTGGATCGTCTGCCATCCCAATCCAAAGGGAATCTCGCGCTCACTGCCTTGGCGAACGGAGTTCCAATATCTTCGTAATTTTCAAAAAGATACGTTTGCTGGTAGCCAAAACTGCAGCGACTTTCGAAGCCTTTTTCAGGGCTGTCGAAGCTCAAAATCATGGCGTCGTGCCAGTTTCCTGCCCAATAGATCTGTAGAGTCAGATCGTACATGTCGTCACCACCTGCATTTAATTGCATGTTCTCATGGCTGATTATCGCCTTGAACGCAATATAGTGCACATAAAGAGCGCAGGCACAGTGGCTATGTGTATTAAAATGCAGATCAAACCACTTGCGTGGCAAAAAAACGCAAAATAATGCAGATCCCGCCGAACCAATAGTTCGAAAGCCACAAAACCAGAAATTGCTTTACGGACGATGCCGGAAAAGTCGGTCGCGACAACAGGGGATGAGCGTCTGATCGCCAAATCCAGAGCATAAAAAAAGGGGAGCACATGCTCCCCCGAGGTATAAAGCGTTGTATCGAGGCTGTTAACTCAGCCTTCGATCTCGATCAGGATCTCGCCCGGGTTCACCCGGTCGCCCTTGGCCACGTGAATGGCGGTGACTTTACCGGCGATGGCTGCCTGGACTTCGGTTTCCATCTTCATCGCTTCGGTGATCAACACAGCCTGGCCTGCCTTGACGGTGTCACCCTCCTTGACCAGCACGTCGACGATGTTGCCCGGCATGGTGGTGCTGACGTGGCCCGGTGCAGTGGCTTGCTTGCGCTTGCTGCTGCCGCCGCCGACGAATTCGTTGAGCGGTTCGAACACCACTTCTTCCGGCATGCCGTCGATGGACAGGTAGAAGTGACGCTTGCCTTCGGCCTTGACGCCAACACCGGTGATGTCGACGCGGTAGGTTTCGCCGTGCACGTCGATGACGAACTCGGTCGGTACGCCCTCACCACCAGCCGAGGCGACGCCGCCGGCTTCAGGAATCGGCAACAGCACTTCAGGTGTCAGGGTGCCCGCAGCACGCTCCTCGAGGAACTTGCGACCGATGTCCGGGAACATGGCGAAGGTCAGCACGTCTTCTTCAGACTTGGCCAGTGCACCGATATCGGCGCGCAGCTTGGTCATTTCCGGCTTGAGCAGGTCGGCCGGGCGCACGTCGATCACTTCTTCACTGCCGATGGCCTGGCGACGCAGTTGTTCATTCACGGTGCCCGGCGCCTTGCCGTAGCCGCCCTGCAGGTACAGCTTCACTTCGTTGGTGATGGTCTTGTAGCGCTCGCCGGCCAGCACGTTGAAGAACGCCTGGGTGCCGACGATCTGCGACGTCGGGGTCACCAGCGGCGGGAAGCCGAGGTCTTCACGAACCCGCGGGATTTCGGCCAGCACTTCGCTCATGCGATTGAGTGCGCCCTGCTCTTTCAACTGGTTGGCCAGGTTGGAAATCATCCCGCCCGGTACCTGGTTGACTTGAACACGGGTATCGACGGCGGTGAACTCGCTTTCGAACTGGTGATACTTCTTGCGCACGGCGTAGAAGTACAGACCGATCTCTTGCAGCAGTTCCAGGTTCAGGCCGGTGTCGAACTCGCTGCCTTTAAGGGCGGCGACCATCGACTCGGTGCCCGGGTGGCTGGTGCCCCAGGCGAAGCTGGAGATTGCGGTATCGATGTGGTCGGCACCGTTTTCGATGGCCTTCATCTGGCACATCGCGGCCAGGCCAGCGGTGTCGTGGGAGTGAATGAACACTGGCAGCGATTGTTCGGCTTTCAGGGCCTTGACCAGTTCGCCGGTGGCGTACGGGGTCAACAAGCCGGCCATGTCCTTGATCGCCACCGAGTCGCAACCCATGGCTTCCATTTGCTTGGCCTGGTTCACGAAGGCCTCGATGGTGTGCACCGGGCTGGTGGTGTAGGCGATGGTGCCTTGGGCGTGTTTGCCGGCGGCTTTGACCGCTTCGATGGCCACGCGCAGGTTACGCACGTCGTTCATGGCGTCGAAGATGCGGAACACGTCGATGCCGTTGACCGCGGCCTTGGCGACGAAGGCCTTGACCACGTCGTCGCTGTAGTGGCGGTAGCCCAACAGGTTCTGACCGCGCAGCAGCATTTGCAGGCGGGTGTTAGGCAGCGCCGCGCGCAGCTGGCGCAGACGCTCCCACGGATCTTCTTTCAGGAAGCGCACGCAGGCGTCGAAGGTCGCGCCGCCCCAGCATTCCAGCGACCAGTAGCCGACTTTGTCGAGCTTGTCGCAGATCGGCAGCATGTCTTCGGTGCGCATGCGGGTCGCGAGCAGCGATTGATGGGCGTCGCGCAGGATGGTGTCGGTTACGTGAATCTTCTTGGACATTGTTTTATTCCTCACAGGCCTGCGTGGGCGGCGATGGCGGCGGCGATGGCCAGGGCCAGCTCTTCGGGTTTGCGCTTGATCGAGTAGTTGGTCAGTTCAGGGTGGCTTTCAACGAAGCTGGTGTTGAACTGGCCGCTACGGAATTCCGGATTGCGCAGGATTTCCTGGTAGTACGCGGCGGTGGTCTTGACCCCTTGCAGACGCATATCGTCGAGGGCGCGCAAGCCACGGTCCATCGCCTCTTCCCAGGTCAGCGCCCACACCACCAGTTTCAGGCACATGGAGTCGTAGTACGGCGGGATGGTGTAGCCGGTATAGATCGCCGTGTCGGTCCGTACGCCGGGGCCGCCGGGTGCGTAGTAACGGGTGATCTTGCCGAAGCTCGGCAGGAAGTTGTTCTTCGGGTCTTCAGCGTTGATCCGGAACTGCAGGGCGAAACCACGGTGGTGGATGTCTTCCTGTTTCACCGAAAGCGGCAGGCCGGAGGCAATGCGAATCTGCTCGCGGACAATGTCGATGCCGGTGATTTCTTCGGTGATGGTGTGTTCCACCTGCACCCGGGTGTTCATCTCCATGAAGTACACCTCGCCCTCGGCGAGCAGGAACTCCACGGTGCCGGCGTTCTCGTAACCCACGGCCTTGGCTGCGCGCACCGACAGGTCGCCGATGTAGGCGCGCTGTTCCGGGGTCAGTTGCGGGCTCGGGGCGATCTCGATCAGCTTCTGGTTGCGGCGCTGGATCGAGCAGTCACGCTCGAACAGGTGCACCACGTTGCCAAAGCTGTCGCCAAGAATCTGCGCCTCGATGTGCTTCGGATTGACGATGCATTTTTCCAGGAACACTTCCGCCGAACCAAAAGCCTTGGTGGCTTCGGAAATGACCCGAGGGAAGGCTTGTTCGAGTTCTTCACGGCTGTTGCAGCGACGAATGCCGCGGCCGCCACCACCGGAAGTGGCTTTGAGCATCACCGGGTAACCGATGCGATCGCCTTCGGTCAGGGCTTCTTCGATGCCCGACACGTTGCCTTCAGTGCCCGGGGTCACCGGTACGCCGGCCTTGATCATGCTGCGGCGAGCTTCGGTCTTGTCGCCCATGCGGCGAATCACTTCTGCCGACGGGCCGATGAACTTGATCCCGCGCTCGGCGCAGATCTCCGCCAGTTCGGCGTTTTCCGAAAGGAAGCCGTAGCCGGGGTGCAGTGCATCGCAACCGGTTTCCACAGCCAGGTTCACCAGCTTGCGCGGGTTCAGATAACCGGCCAGCGGCTCGGCACCGATACTGTGGGCCTCGTCCGCACGCTTGACGTGCAAGGCATGACGGTCGGCATCGGAATAGATCGCGACCGAGCGAATGCCCATTTCGGCGCAGGCACGTACAATTCGTACGGCAATCTCACCACGGTTGGCGATCAGGATCTTTGTTATCACTTGGAGTTTCCCTTGAGCCGGTGGTACCCACGACCTGCTAGACCCAGGTCGACGCGTGACCAAATGTTTCAATTTGGTCGCAGGTCCACACTAGCGCTCACAAGGGATTAACAAAAATGAATAATAATTGGGTCGCGCATAAGTAAAGACTTATAGTTGAATCACCAGCCAGCGACGAGAGCGACCAGATAATGCGTAAGTCATTGATGCGTATGACTTTGCGGCAATTGCAGATCTTTAACGAGGTCTGTGATTTGCGGTCCTACAGCCGAGCGGCCGAGGAAATGTCGCTCACACAACCTGCCGTCAGCCTACAGATTCGTCAGCTGGAAGAGCTGATTGGCCAGCCTTTGTTCGATTACGTCGGCAAAAAACTCTACATGACCGAAGCCGCTGAAGCGTTACAGCGGGCCAGCCGGGATATTTTCGGACGCCTGGAAAACCTCGACATGCAGTTGTCGGACATGCAGGGCTCGTTGCAGGGGCAACTGAAACTGGCGGTGGAATCCAGCGCCAAGTATTTCGTGCCGCACTTGTTTGCCGCATTCAAACGCCAGCACCCGGAAGTGAACCTGCAACTGACGGTGGTCAATCGCGGCCAGGTCATTCGGCGCCTGTCGGATAACCGCGACGACCTGGTGATCATGTCCATGGTGCCCCAGGACATGGGCCTGGAATTCCTGCCGTTCCTGAACAACCCGATCGTCGCTGTGGCGCCACCGGATCATCCGCTGTGCCATATGGGGCCGCTGCGCCTGCAGGATCTCGAGCCCTACACACTACTTCTGCGTGAGCCAGGCTCCGGGACGCGGCTGGCGTGTGAAGAATACTTCAAAGAGAAGCGCGTGCACTTCAACCAGACTCAGGAAGTCTCGTCTGCCGAAGCCCAGCGTGAATGTGTACTGGCAGGTCTGGGCGTTGCGCTATTGACGCGCCACGCCCTGAACCTTGAGCTGGCAACCGGTGGACTGATCGAATTGCCGGTCGAAGAATTGCCGCTCTACCGCAGCTGGTGTCTGGTGCAGGCCAAGGCAAAACGCCTGTCACCGGTGGCTCACGCCTTCCTGGCGTTTGTTCGTAGCGAACGAATTCAGATCAGCGCGCTGGTTGAGCGTTTCGACGGGAAGTCGAGGGAGATGACTGCCAGAAGTTGAGCTCCAGCTCTGGGAAGTCGCCAATCTCGGCCAGAAGCTGACGACGTTCGCAGCGATCTTCGATGGCGCGGCGGAATTCCATGCGGCGCTGATCTTCTTGCTGACGACGGGTTTTGACAGCGCTGTTGCGTTCTTCGTAGGGCATGGCCATTTCGAGTCTCCCAAGGCGAGTACGGGAGTTTCAAGATAGGCGCGGGGGATGACGGTTTGGCGGCTTGGGCGTTACAGACTGATGAAAATTGCGGTGTATTCGAGGCCGCCATCGCGAGCAAGCTCCCACAGGTTCTGCGGCGCGCACGATCAAATGTGGGAGCGAGCCTGCTCCGGGCGGCGCTCCGACGATAGGTCGGAACGACCTTCCTGCAATCTCAGGCCAGGATCAATCGTCCAGCGCCTTCACCGACTTGGGCGACAACCGCAAGCTGCGCAGGCTGCGCTTGACGCTCTTGAGGTGGTTGACCAGGCTCGGTCCGCGCGCCATGGCCACACCCATCGCCAACACGTCGATGACGACCAGGTGGGCGATTCGCGAGGTCAACGGCGTGTAGATTTCGGTGTCCTCATGCACATCGATCGCCAGGTTGACGGTCGACAGTTCGGCCAATGGCGTCTGGCTCGGGCACAGGGTGATCAACGAAGCACCGCTTTCGCGCACCAGATTGGCGGTGATCAGCAGGTCCTTGGAACGCCCGGACTGGGAAATGCAGATCGCCACGTCGGTTGGCTTGAGCGTCACCGCCGACATCGCCTGCATGTGCGGGTCGGAATACGCCGCAGCGGTGAGCAGCAAGCGGAAGAATTTGTGCTGGGCATCCGCAGCGACCGCACCCGAGGCGCCGAAGCCGTAGAACTCGACACGCTGGGCCTGGGACATCAGTGTCACCGCCCGCTGCAACTCCAGCGGATCGAGTTTCTCGCGAACCTCCATCAGCGTATGCAGGGTGGTGTCGAAGATTTTCAGGCTGTAGTCGGCGACCGAATCGTCTTCGTGAATCGCAAACTGGCCGAAACTCGCACCTGCCGCCAGGCTCTGGGCCAGCTTCAGCTTCAGGTCCTGAAAACCGGAACAACCAATGGCACGGCAAAAACGCACGATGGTCGGCTCGCTGATGCCCACGCTGTGGGCCAGGTCGGCCATGGAGCTGTGCATCACGGCCGCAGGATCAAGCAGCACGTGGTCGGCGACCTTGAGCTCCGACTTGCGTAACAGGTGGCGAGACTGGGCGATGTGTTGCAGCAGATTCAAAGGGCTGGACTCTTTGTTATTGGCAGGTGCCGGGGATGTAGCACGCTTGTAGTTATACTACATGAATTGGCTTTTTGCCTGCTCAATGCGTTACCGAATCCCTCGATTTCACGTGCCCGGGCTTCATGTAGCACTCTGGCGCCTGTCCAGGTGCGCCTAGTGCACGTTTTAAAGGACAAAGCGCCCTACGTATCCCCCTCAGCTTGCGGCTTGCGCGTGCAGCAAACCTGCCAACGCCTCGGCCTCGACCGGGCGGCTGATCAAATAACCCTGTACTTCATCGCAGCACTCGGCTTCCAGGAACTCAAGCTGCTCTTCCCGCTCCACCCCTTCTGCCACGACCTTGAGTTTCAGACCGTGAGCCATGGCAATGATGGCCCGGGTAATCGCCGCGTCTTCGCTGCCCTCCCCCAGGCCACGGATAAACGCCTGATCAATCTTCACGTAATCCACGGGGATTCGCTTGAGATAGCTCAGGGACGAATAACCGGTGCCAAAATCGTCAATGGCCAATTTCACCCCGAGATCACGCAACTGCTGGAAGGTTGCAATGATGTGTTCGACACTGTCCAGCAACTGGCTTTCGGTGAGTTCCAGCTCCAGATAGTGCGGCGCCAGCCCGGTTTCCTCCAGCACCTGGCGCACCAGACTGACCAGCTTGCCCTGACGCAGTTGATGCACCGACAGATTGACCGACACCCGTATCGGCTCAAGCCCCTGGCGCTGCCATTCACAGGCTTGCCAGCAGGCCTGACGCAACACGAACTCACCGATCGGGCCGATCAGTCCGGTCTCTTCAGCCAGGCCGATGAAATCCCCCGGCGGCACCCGGCCCATGGTCGGATGATCCCAACGCACCAAGGCTTCGGCGGCATTCAACCTGCCAGTGGCCAGGCACAGTTTCGGTTGGTAAAACACCTTCAGTTGTTTGTCTTCGATGGCTTTGCGCAGGTGGTTTTCCAACTGCAATCGCTCCAGCGTGCTGGCTTGCAAGCTGTCGGTGTAAAACTGGAAATTATCGCCACCCAGGTGTTTGGCGTGCTGCATCGCCATGTTCGACTGACTGACCAATGCCGATATTTCCCGCGCGCTGTCCGGCAACAGGCTGATGCCCATCGACGCGCTGACCACCAGTTCATGCCCGTCAATGGTCACCGGCAGACGCAACTTGTTCGCCAGACGAGTCGCCACCCGGGCCAGGCTCGAAAGGTTGCCGTAGGCGTTGAACAGTACGGCAAACTCATCACCGGAAAGGCGCGCGATGGTGTCTGCTTCAGGCAACGCATTCACCAGTCGCCGGGCCATTTTCTGCAACAACTGGTCGGCGACTTCATGCCCCAGGCTGTCGTTGAGTTGCTTGAACCGGTCAAGATTGATGTGCAGCAACGCCAGGCTGCGGTAACCGCCCTGTCGCACTCGTTGATGAGCCTCGCTGAGTCGTTCGCGAAACATCGCGCGGTTGGCCAGACCGGTAAGCTCATCGTAATGGGTCAGATAGCGCATTCGCTCTTCGGATTCTCGGCGGGCCGAGAGATCAGCGAAGAAGCCCACAATATGGCTTACATTTCCCCGGGTATCGCGCACGGCATTCAGTTGCAACCATTGCGGATACATCTCGCCGTTCTTGCGGGTCTCCACCAATTCGCCCTGCCAACTGCCTTGCTGCTCCAGCGCCTGATGTATTGCAGCGTAATGCCGACGCGCATCGCGACTGCATGGCAACTCAACGACATTGCGCCCGATCATGTCGTCGATGTCATAGCCGGTCACCCGACTGAAGGCCTGGTTGATCGCGATCAGGACGTAGTTCGGATCGAAAATCACGATCCCTTCGCTAGCCGCCTCGAACACGGTCGCCGCCAGTTGCCGCTGCTCTTCCAGGCTTTTGCTGGCGCTGATGTCGCGGCGAGTGCCGACCATGCGAATCACCCGGCCGTTGTCGGCACGCTCGACAGCCCGCCCGCGGTCTTCGATCCAGACCCAGTGACCGTCGCCATGGCGCACGCGATACTCGATTTGATAGTCCTCGGTGCGACCCTTCAAATGCTCGACCAGCGCCCTTTTTAGCGCAGGAAGATCCTCAGGATGAAGGCGCGGCTTGAGGTGGCGCAGTAATGCGGTGACCTGCTCCGGCTCCAGGCCGAACAATTCCTGAATCTGCGTGTGATGGACTTCGTCGGTTTGCAGGTTCCAGTCCCACAACCCCAACTCGCTGGCCTTCAATGCCAGCGCCAGACGCGCCTCACTCTTGCTCAGTGCCTGGTTGGCGGCGTCCAGTTCCAGGCTGCGCTGAGCGACTCGGTTTTCCAGGTCGACCTGGATCTCTCGCAACTCGTCCTCGGCACGTCGGCGCTGTTCTATCTCCTTGGCCAGCTTCTGATTGAGCTGATCACTGCAACTTTGCGCCTGCTGTAGATGCTCGATCAGCGCCTGGTTCTGAAAGCGTCGCATCAAGCCCCGATCGATCAATCGATTGACTTGCCAGGCAACCACGCTCAATGCACCGAGCAGGATCAGCCCGAACCAGCCCCAGCCCTGCTGCTGTTCGTCAGCCCCCCAGAACATATAGGCGATGGCCGGTAACAGGCAGGGCAAGGTGAATGACAGAAATGCCGGCAAGCTGACCGCATAAGCCACGCTGGCCGAGAGCGCTGCGGCACCGATGAGGCCGAAGACCCAGGCTTGCTGAATGAAGTTATCGGCGGGAACCAGAGCGATGCCGGCACCGGCCAGGGTCAGACCGGTGAGGCCGGAGCCCAGCAAAAACATCCGTCGCCAAATTGGATGGGCCTGACGGTTGGGAATGGCCGAATCGAAGGCCGCGACCTGAATCACCCGCAATGCCACCAAAGACAACAACCACACCAGCCAGACACTGACCAGGAAATAGCGCTGCGGGCTCCAGAGCAAACCGGCACAGACCAGGCCATTGATCAGCATGAACAATGTGGGCAGCAACGAGCCTTGATACAACAGGCGCGTGCGCTCGACCGCCATTTCCATGGCGTACTGTTTACGGATCACCCGAGGCTCCACAGTGGGGCCCGACAGGTCGAAGCTGAGGGTCATAGGCGATGTTCTTGTTCTTATAATGGTGAGCATGGGCCCGAAACTGCTCGGAGCATACACAAGCAATTGCCCGGACCAAACTGCTGCTGATCAATAAATCGCCATATTTTTCGGTTGCCGATGTCACTGAAAATGCTGAAGGCGCGCCCCGCCAACGCCTGCAGCCGATGACTGACCGGTCGTCCTTCCCATAACTTTCATCGGTTAAAGCGAAGCGGGGTTTGCCCGGTGTGTCGCGGCCCCCTAGAATGCCCCGATGCGCGATGATCTCTCCCTTCTGCTGAACTCCCTCAACGATGCCCAACGCCAGGCCGTAGCGGCCCCCGTGGGTCGTCAGTTGGTCCTGGCCGGTGCTGGTTCCGGCAAAACCCGAGTGCTGGTGCACCGTATCGCCTGGTTGATCCAGGTCGAAAACGCCTCGCCCCACTCCATCCTGTCGGTGACCTTCACCAACAAGGCCGCTGCCGAGATGCGCCAGCGCATCGAGCAGCTGATGGGTATCAACCCGGCCGGCATGTGGGTCGGCACCTTCCACGGCCTGGCGCACCGCCTCCTGCGGGCACACTGGCAGGAAGCGGGCCTGAGCCAGACCTTCCAGATTCTCGACAGCGATGACCAACAGCGTCTGGTCAAGCGAGTAATCCGCGAGCTCGGCCTGGACGAACAGCGCTGGCCGGCCCGTCAGGCCCAATGGTTCATCAACGGCCAGAAAGACGAAGGCCTGCGCCCGCAACACATCCAGGCCAGCGGCGACCTGTTCCTGGCGACCATGCGCGGCATCTATGAGGCCTACGAGGCCGCCTGCCTGCGTGCGGGTGTCATCGACTTCTCCGAATTGCTGCTGCGCGCCCTCGACCTGTGGCGCGATCACCCAGGCCTGCTCGCTCACTATCAAAAGCGCTTCCGGCACATCCTGGTGGACGAGTTCCAGGACACCAACGCCGTGCAATACGCCTGGTTGCGCCTGCTGGCCAAGGGTGGCGACAGCCTGATGGTCGTAGGCGACGATGACCAATCGATCTACGGCTGGCGTGGCGCGAAAATCGAGAACATCTATCAGTATTCCGAAGACTTCCCGGACGCCGAAACCATTCGCCTGGAGCAAAACTATCGCTCCACCGCCGGTATCCTGAAGGCTGCCAACGCCTTGATCGCCAACAACACCGGGCGCTTGGGCAAAGAGCTGTGGACAGACGGCGGCGACGGCGAAGCGATCAACCTGTACGCAGCCTTCAACGAGCACGACGAAGCACGCTACGTTGTCGAAACCATCGAAAGCGCGCTCAAAACCGGCTTGTCTCGCAGCGATATAGCGATTCTGTATCGCTCCAACGCCCAATCGCGGGTTCTGGAAGAAGCCTTGCTGCGCGAGCGCATTCCTTACCGTATCTATGGCGGTCAGCGCTTCTTCGAACGCGCCGAAATCAAGAACGCCATGGCCTACATGCGCTTACTCGAAGGCCGTGGCAACGACGCCGCGCTGGAACGGGTGATCAACGTGCCGGCCCGTGGCATCGGCGAGAAAACCGTTGAAGCGATCCGCGACCATGCGCGCCACAGCGATGTATCGATGTGGGAAGCGATGCGCCAACTGGTGGCCAACAAAGGCCTGACCGGTCGTGCGGCCGGTGCCTTGGGCGCCTTTATCGAGCTGATCGAGAACCTCGCCGCCAAGTGCATGGAAATGCCACTGCACCTGATGACCCAGACCGTCATCGAGCAGTCGGGGCTGATCGCCTATCACGAAGCGGAAAAAGGCGAGAAAGGCCAGGCTCGGGTAGAAAACCTTGAGGAACTGGTCAGCGCCGCGCGCAACTTCGAAAACAGCGAAGAAGACGAAGACCTGTCGCCATTGGCAGCATTCCTCGGTCACGCATCGCTGGAGGCCGGCGATACCCAGGCCGACGAGCACGAAGACAGCATTCAACTGATGACCCTGCACAGCGCCAAGGGCCTGGAATTCCCTTACGTGTTCCTGGTGGGCATGGAAGAAGGCCTGTTCCCGCACAAGATGAGCCTGGAAGAGCCCGGTCGCCTTGAGGAAGAACGTCGTCTGGCCTACGTAGGCATCACCCGGGCCATGCAGAACCTGGTGATGACCTATGCTGAAACCCGACGCCTTTATGGTAGCGAGACCTACAACAAGGTCTCGCGCTTCGTACGCGAAGTTCCGAAAGGTCTGATTCAGGAGGTGCGGCTGTCCAACAGCGTCAGCCGTCCTTTCGGTGGCAACCAGTCAATGAGTGGCAGCAACCTGTTCAGCGGCAGCGAGATTCCGCAGACCGGCTTCAGCCTGGGGCAGACCGTACGCCACTCAGTGTTTGGCGATGGCGTGATCCTGAACTTCGAAGGCGCCGGGGCTCAGGCCCGGGTGCAAGTGAACTTCAGCGAAGGCAGCAAGTGGCTGATGCTGGGTTACGCGAAACTGGAAGCAATCTAAAAGACCGCCAGAGGTCTAATGTGGGAGCGGGCTTGCTCGCGAAGAACGATCACGCGGTGTTTCTGTTGAACTGCGGTGCTGCCTTCGCGCTCCCACAGGGTTAGACGTTGGCCTATGTGAAAGGGAACAGATATGGGCTCAAGCTTCTTTTCCTCTTGGACATTCTGGGCCCTGTTATCGGCGGCATTCGCGGCAATGACCGCCATTTTCGCGAAAGTCGGCATCGAAAACGTCAACTCCGACTTCGCCACCCTGCTGCGTACGATAGTGGTATTGGTCAGCCTGGCCTTGATTTTGTTCGCCACGGACCAATATCAGTCTTTGGGATCGATCTCTGCGAAGAGCTACCTTTTCCTGCTGTTGTCGGGCCTGGCCACCGGTGCGTCGTGGATCTGCTATTTCCGTGCGCTCAAGGTCGGTCCGGCGTCACTGGTTGCCCCGGTGGACAAACTCAGCGTGGTGCTGGTGGCCGTTCTTGGCGTAGTCCTGCTGGGTGAAAAACTTGACCTGCGCCAATGGGGCGGAATCGTTCTGATCACGGCCGGGGTCGTCATGCTGGCATTACGTCGCTAGACGAGCGTCCTACAAAGCTCATCCACTCATCTGACAGATCAAAGTCAAAAGGCCCTATTGCACTGACTGAAGCTGAATGAAACCTGTCAGGCAAAAGCCCGAAACACTCTGCCGCTAGCCAGTAACACTTCAGCTGTGCAACATGGCGCGCGTGCCTTCCACAAATGGGAATTCCCTTTATGAAACGTTTTCTTAGCATCGCCATGGCGTTGTGCATCGGCCTGACGATGAGTCTCGACGTCAATGCCGCCAAGCGCTTCGGTGGTGGCAAAAGCGCAGGCGCTGCGCCGACACACCAGACCAGCCAGATGGCTCCTTCTTCTCCAGGCATGGGCGGCGCTGCGGCGACCGCTGGTGCTGCCGGTGCCGCTGGCGCCGCTGCCAAGGCCGGTGGCGCTTCGCGCTGGCTCGGCCCTCTGGCCGGTATCGCGGCCGGCGGCCTGCTGGCATCCATGTTCATGGGCGACGGCTTCCAGGGCATGCAGATCTTCGACATCCTGATCATGGCTGTCATTGCATTCCTGGTCTTCCGCTTTATCGCCGCCCGTCGTCGCAAGCAGCAGGAGCATTACGCTCCGGCCGGCCACGCGCCGATGCAACGTGAAGCGTTCGAACAGAAGCCTGCCGGTGGTTCGATCTTCGGTGGTTCGCCAGCGCCTGTTGCCGCTCGTCCGGTGATCAACGCTCCAGCCTGGTTCAACGAAAGAAACTTCGTCGAAGCGGCACGCAATCACTTCCAGTCCCTGCAACAGCACTGGGACGCCAACGAAATGGACAAGATCGCCGAGTTCGTGACCCCGCAAATGCTGGAGTTCCTCAAGCGTGAGCGTACCGACCTGGGCGACGGTTTCCAGTCCACCTACATTGATAACCTCAATGTGCAGCTGGACGGTGTGGATGATCGCGCCGACAAGACCATTGCCACCCTGACCTTCACCGGCGTGTCGAAAACCTCGCGTTTCGACCAGGGCGAAGTCTTCAGCGAAAGCTGGAACATGGAACGTGCACAAGGCGAAAACCAGCCTTGGCTGGTTGCAGGTATCCGCCAGAACGGCTGATCCCGCGCCGCGCTTCACTTGCTGTAAAGAAAACCCCGGCCTCGGCCGGGGTTTTCTATTTCGCGGTTGCATCTATAGCAAGCTACTGTATAAACCGCCCCATATAAACCGCGCCATACAAGCAAGAGGATCCCGGACGTGGAAGAAATCATCGAACAACTGCGTGAAGCCAACGAACCGGTACCGGTCCCCTTGGAATTGCCCGACGAAGACCTGTTGGTCGAAATCGAAGAACAACTGTTCATCGACATTCCGTTCGTCTTCAGAGAGTTTCTGCTGACCGTCAGCGACGTGGTCTACGGTAGCCTGGAACCGGTCACGGTGACCGACCCGCAATCCCACACCTACCTGCCCGACGTTGCCGCCAACGCCTGGGACGCCGGCGTCGATCGCAGCCTGATCCCGATCTGCCAGGACGGTGACGACTACTACTGCGTCGAAGAAGACGGCACCGTGGTGCTTTGGCAGGCCGAAGAAGAGCTGATCGCCGAAGAAACCTGGGAGTCGGTGTGGCACTGGGCACGGGACGTCTGGCTGGAAAGCTGATCCAGTCAACGCCGCGGGGTGGTCAATGCCCGGACGACTCCTTGTGATTGTCGAGGGTTTCCAGCAACGCCACCTGCATCCGCGTATGCACACGAATGAACCAGCGCCACAGCAGCGCCGCCACGGCGGCCGCGACCACAGCAATCAGTACCAGCAACTTGTTGGTCGGCAGAATACTGGCCGACAAGGCTGCCAACAGCAAAAAGATCACCAGCAGCGACAGGATCGGGATCACTTCGGCGATCACCCGGCGCACTCGCTGCGTGTGGCGCCCGGCCATCTCTGGCTTGACGCCCATTTCCGCCAACAACATCGACAGGGCTTTGAGCTTGCGGTACGCCGCAATCAAAAAAGGCAGCGACAACAATAGCGCTCCACCCCAGATCAATGCCTTCTGCCAGCTCGGGTCGCTGATCCAGCCTTGCACGTAAGCCGACATGCGTTCGGCAAAGTACGCGCCCGAGAAGAAAATCGCGATCACCAAAGCCAGGTTGACCCCGACCTGCAGCAAAATCCTTCTGATCATCGACGCCAGCAACGCCCCCTCGCCCTGAGGCTGGATGCTACGCAGCCATTCGCCGTACATCCCCAACACCCGTCCCAGGCGTTCCGGCATGACGCCCGCGAGCTTGATCGACAATGGATCAGCCGCGCGAATCAGATAAGGCGTCAGCAAGGTCGTGATCACCGACACCGCCACAGCCACCGGGTATAAAAAGTTACTGGTGACCTGCAACGTCATGCCCAGCGCCGCAATGATGAAGGAGAATTCGCCAATCTGTGAAAGCCCCATCCCGACCCGCAGCGAGGTACGTCCGTCATTGCCGGCGATAAATGCACCAAGGCCGCAGGACAACATCTTGCCGAGCACCACGGCTACGGTAATTACGGCAATTGGCCAGGCGTATTGAAGCAGGATCGCCGGATCGAGCATCAGCCCGATGGCCACAAAGAAAATCGCACTGAAAAGATCGCGAACCGGCTCAATCAAACGCTCGATTTTCAGCAGTTGCCGGGATTCAGCCATGATCGCGCCGATCAGGAACGCGCCGAGGACCATGCTGTATTCAAGCCTGACCACCAGCAGGCAGAAGCCGAAACACAGGCCCAGCACGGTAATCAGCAGCATTTCGTTGCTCTCGAACCTGGCCACGTAGGCCAGCAACCGCGGTACCATCAGAATGCCGATGACCAATGCGACGATCATGAACAGCGACAGTTTGCCCACAGTAGAAAACACTTCGCCGGAGCTGACCGTACCACTGACGGCGATGCTGGACAGCAGCGCGATGATGCCGATGCCCAGAATGTCTTCGACGATCAGCACACCGAATATCAACTGGGCAAATCGCTCGTTCTTCAACTTCAGATCGTTGAGCGCCTTGACGATGATGGTGGTCGAGGAAATCGCCAGGATCGCGCCGAGGAACAGTGAGTCCATGGTGTTCCAGTCGAACCAGCGACCAATCTCGTAGCCGATCCAGATCATCAGCACGATTTCCAGGAATGCCGCGATGAACGCCGTGGCACCGACCTTGAACAACTTGCGCAGGCTGAACTCCAGGCCCAGGCAGAACATCAGGAATATCACCCCGAGTTCAGCCAGGGTCTTGATGGTTTCTTCATCATGGATCAGGCCGAATGGCGGGGTGTGCGGGCCAATGATGAAACCGGCGACGATGTATCCCAGTACCACCGGTTGTTTCAGGCGATGGAAAACCACGGTGACCACACCTGCAATCAACATGATCACTGCCAGATCCTGAATGAAACTGATGGCATGCATGGCGTGAGACTCCCTGGCTGGCATTGCTCGATCCCCGGACGCAGGAAAAGTCTGATCGAGCAGAACAAAAATCGGAATTGCACGTAGGAAATGCCCTTGAGGCAGGGCTTTTTGCAGGGTAACACCGCGACTTCTGGCAGAAAGGCGGTGCAATATATGGAAACAGATCGATCCGGCGTGACGGCGACCCTGCACCCGGCGTCCCGATAACTGTTGGTTTGAAAAAACCGCCGAGGCACCCGCAGAGGTGCAACTCTCAAACCTGGCCTTGACCCGTGAGAATGCTATGGAACCCGGAAACGCCCAGCTGTCGATGACGGTATTGATGACCCCCGACATGGCCAACTTCTCTGGCAATGTCCACGGCGGCACCCTGCTCAAATACCTCGACGAAGTGGCCTACGCCTGCGCCAGTCGTTATGCCGGCCGCTATGTGGTGACCCTGTCGGTGGACCAGGTCATTTTCCGTGAGCCGATCCATGTCGGCGAACTGGTGACCTTTCTCGCCTCCGTCAACTACACCGGCAACACCTCCATGGAGGTGGGCATCAAAGTGGTGACCGAGAACATTCGCGAGCGGTCGGTGCGCCACACCAACAGTTGCTTCTTCACCATGGTCGCAGTAGATGACCAGCGCAAACCTGCACCGGTACCACCGCTGCAACCGCAGAACAGTGAGGACAAGCGCCGCTACATGCAGGCCCAACAGCGTCGGCAGATTCGTCAGGAGCTGGAAAAGCGTTATCAGGATATCAAGGGCGACGCCTGATCTGGTCAGGCAGGCTGATGGTGTTCTTTAGAAAGCCATTCGCGAGCAAGCCCGCTCCCACACTGGATCTATGCGACGCCAAAGATCAAATGTGGGAGCGGGCTTGCTCGCGAATGGGATCAACGCAAAATCAAAGGCTGATCGGGGTCGCCTCGAATCGCACCCGCGGATGGGCAATCCGGTCCTGGGCCCGTACCAGTTCCAACTCGTAGCTGGCACAGGCCTGGGTTTCGAGCAGCACTTCATGCACCGCCGACGCCGTGAACTCGAAGGCAGCCACCAGGCTGTCGCCCAACAGCACACGCGCCAGGAACAGGCCGGACGTCAGATCGCCCACGCCCACTGGCTGACGCGGGAACGCCAGCAACGGGCGCTGCAAATGCCAGCTGCCTTCGGCCGTCACCAGCAGCATCTCGAAGACCTCTGCCGATTTACCGGGATAGTCCAGATGCTTGACCAACACTGCTTTCGGCCCGCGAACCAGTAATGCACGCGCCATGGCCAGGCAATCGAACAGCGATTGCGGCTTGCGCCCGGAGAAGCTGTCCAGCTCCAACTGGTTCGGGCACATGAAATCCGCCACGGCGGCGGCCTCCTCCAACAGAAAATCACTGACCTCCGCCGGAACACTGCAACCCTTCTCCGGATGCCCCATGACCGGGTCACACAGGTACAGTGCCTTGGGGTTCATCGACTTGATCCGCGCCACCCCCGTCAGGATTGCCCGGCCCTGGGCCGCACTGCCGAGGTAACCGGAGAGCACCGCATCGCAGTTGCCCAGCTCGCCAATCGCCGCAATGCCTTCGACCAGGTCGGGGATCTGGTGCGGCGCCAGTACTTCACCGGCCCACTGACCGTACTGGGTGTGATTGGAGAACTGCACAGTGTTGAGCGGCCAGACATTCACCCCGACCCGCTGCATCGGGAAAACTGCGGCACTGTTGCCGGCGTGACCGAATACCACGTGGGACTGGATAGCGAGCAAATGCGGAGTACGTTTCATGCGGTGGATTTCCGTAAAACGATTGAAATTCTAGCCGCGCAGTATGCGACTAAACGCAGCCTGTACGACAGACCAGCGACGCAGTTAAGCTGACACTATCTTGTTGGAGCACCCTGTGATGCTGACCCTTGGAAATATATTCGTGCTGATGCTGTTCGCCACTGCCGGCGCATGGCTATGGCACAACCACGGCTTGCGCGAGCGGGCGCTGGAGCGGGTCAAGCAGCATTGCGGCAAACTCGGGATCGAATTGCTCGACGGCAACGTGGCCTTGAAAAGAATCGCGTTCATCAGGGATGCCAGTGGTCGGCGACGCCTGGCCCGTGTGTATAACTTCGAATTCACCGTGACCGGCGAAAGCCGCCACAACGGCACCATCACCCAGTTCGGCGCTCACAGCGCACAGATTGAACTGGCGCCCTACCCGGTCCCGTTCGACGAAACCGAACCGGTGGTCGAAGTGGCGAAACCTCGCGCGGAAGTGATCGAACTGAGCCAGTGGCGTCAGGACCATACCAAGTGGCGGCCTTGAGCCGTTAACCCGATCCGGATCGGCACGCTGCCAGCTCCCTCTGCAACCGGTCTGTATTCTGCGGCTCACTGAAAATCAGCTCGATACGCGAATCCTGCCGCCATTCACTGGGCTGCCAGTCCAGCGCCGAGTTATCCACCGCATTCGCCGAGACCCATCCGTGGACGCTGTGGATAACCAGCTTCGCCCGCCTCCAGGCAAGGCTTTCAAGCCACCGGCCTACCAGCGCGGCATCAAATACCTGGCCTGGGTGCCAACGCCATCCGATGCTCCAGCCTCCGTCCTGTTCCTGACTCAAGCAAATGGGCAACGCAGGATCGCTCCAGACCGCCGGTAACTGCGCTAATCCCTTGGGCACGACGAAGTTATCCACACCCGCCCGCGCTTTGGCATTCAGCCCCGGCAGCTCGCTCAAGGGTAAAGCCGCCTGTTGCGTCCAGCACAGGGGAAGCGGCGGCAATTGCCCGGCGATTCTCTGGCGACTGCCTTCTTCGAGACCTTCAGACTTGTTCAACAGCAGCAATCCCGCATGGCCCAGCGCTTGCTGCTGAACATCCGGCAACGGTTTGCCAGCGGCGAGCGACTGGGCATCCAACACCAGCACACAAGGCTGGACAGCCAACACGCCTTGCCACGGCGCTTCGCTCAATTGCCTGAGCAACTGCGCCGGATGCCCCAGCCCTGAGGGTTCGATGAACAGTCGATCCGGTTGCGCCTTGCGCAACAAGCGCCCAAGACCAATCTGAAACGGCGCACCGTTGACGCAACAAAGGCAGCCCCCGGCCACTTCACCCAGTGCGATACCATCGGCGTCCCGGGTCAGTAGCGCAGCATCGAGACCGATCTGGCCAAACTCGTTGATCAACACCGCCCACCGCTCGCCTGCCGGGCGCTGGGCCAACAGGTGCTTGATCAGGCTGGTCTTGCCGGCGCCCAACGGACCGGCAATGACATGAGTGGGGATATTCTGCAGCATGGTCGATGATTTCTGAGGAGGTGATGGATGCGGTTGATTGGCTTGTCGTTGCTCCTGGCACTCGTTTCAGGCGAGGCGCTGGCCCAGGCCTGCGTGGTTCACAGCCAGGCCGAGCGACTTGATGTCCAGGTTTGCCAGCAGAACCGCAACATCCCGCCAAAACTCTTCGCCGATGGTTTCTGCCAATCAAGCCTGGCGGGGCAGAAAGTCGATGTGCAGTACGTCGATCAATGCCCCAGCGGCGCATTCGGTATCTGCAGCAACGCCCAAGTCGCCAATATGCCCTACCGACAGGATATTCACTATTACGGCGTTGCCACCGACGCGGCGTATTTGCAGCCGTACTGCGAGGCCCAGAGCCAGGGCACCTGGTTCAAGCCTTGAAACGTCATTAGTGGATCAGGCAGCCTCTTCATACCAAGGGCCGAATGGATCAGGCAGCAAACGCCAGCCCTCTACGCCCAGCGCCATTTCCTCATCGGTCAGCAGGCATGCGTCCAGTTCGGCCGTGAGTTGCGTGAAGTCGATGTTCTGGCCGATGAATACCAGTTCCTGACGACAGTCCCCGCTATCGGCGGTCCAGTTTTTCATGATCCCGACGGTACTTTCTTCGTCCTGCGGCCATTGGTTTTTCGGTACGAAACGCCACCAGCGTCCGGCAAAGCCATAGCGCATCAAACCACCGGCCTGGGACCAACTGCCGGCATCCATGTGCTTGCTTGCCAGCCAGAAAAAGCCCTTGGAGCGCAGCAGCTTGCCGTTGTCCCAAGGACCGTCGATGAAGTTGAAGAAACGCTGTGGATGGAACGGCCGGCGAGCCCGGTAAGCACTGGAAGCAATGCCGTATTCTTCGGTTTCCGGCACGTGTTCGCCGCGCAACTCCTGCAACCATCCTGGTGCCTGGGCAGCCTTTTCGAAGTCAAAACGACCGGTGTCGAGAATCTTGTTCAAGGGGATTTCGCCCATCGCCATCGGAATGATTTCCGCCCGGGCGTTGAGCCGTTCAAGTATGGCGATCAGCTCCTCGCGTTCGTGGCTGCTGATCAAATCGATCTTGCTGAGCAAAATCACATCGGCGAACTCCACCTGTTCAATCAACAGATCGGTAATCGAACGCTCGTCCTCTTCCCCAAGCGTTTCTCCTCGGGAAGCCAGGCTTTCGGCGGCCTGATAATCGAGCAGGAAGTTCATGCCATCGACCACCGTGACCATGGTGTCGAGACGTGCGATGTCGCTGAGGCTCTGGCCGTTTTCATCGCGGAAGGTGAAGGTTTCCGCCACAGGCAGCGGTTCGGAAATACCGGTGGACTCGATCAGCAGATAGTCGAAGCGACCCTCTCTGGCGAGCTGACTCACCTCCTCCAGCAAATCTTCACGTAACGTACAGCAAATACACCCGTTACTCATCTCCACCAACCGTTCTTCAGCGCGATTAAGGCTGACATCGCGCTGGACTTCGGTGCCATCGACGTTGATTTCGCTCATATCGTTGACGATGACGGCTACTCGTAAACCATCGCGATTACGTAGTATGTAATTAAGTAGTGTACTTTTTCCGGCACCTAGAAAGCCGGAGAGAACGGTCACGGGAAGTCGGTTGGACATCTGCATATTCCTCACAGGGATGCCCGGTCGCTGTGTCGGGCTTACACAATGTTATACTGTAACAACACCAATGCACCACCCCTCTTGCCCAGCAGGGCAAAGGACAGGATGCTGAACGCGTTCCTTTCGTGAGAAGCCCCATGCGCAACGTCCTGAAATCTGCACTGATCATGCTTTCCCTGCTGGTGGCTGCCGACGCGACGGCCCAGGTCCCGAGCCTGGCCAAGTGCACCCGCAGCGCCAACCTGCTGGCCTGCGTGGATGCCGATGGCAATGCCTACAGCGTCAACACCGCCGGAAACACGATCTACCTGCGGGGTTTCGAAACGGCCGGTAAACGCTATTGGGCGCAGACCAACAGCCGCTACGGCCAGCTGACGTTTTTCACCGGTATCGCTTCCGATGGCGAGGCCTGGGTCGGCTACAACCAGCGCGTCGGCTGGACCACGATCAACCGGTTTTCCAGCTCTGGTGGCAGCAGCGCCAGGTTCACCTGTAGCCGGATCGCTGGCTGTTAAGCCTCTTTGTTTTTCTGTTGAAGGCATGAAAGCAGGCTGAGCATGCGGTGGTTGCGCATGATGAAAATCCGCTCATGAAAAAGGCATCGCCGACTATACTGTTATACTATAACATTGCAGATCAACTCCCACGATGGACCTGCTCATGAATGCGCTGACTCTGCCGGATATCGCCGCGCAGGCCTCACGCCAAGCCCTGCCACTGGAGTGGGTGGGCATGTGCGGCATTGCTCTTCCCGTTTTGTTTGATGGCCAACGGCTGAATGCAAAGGCCGATGCAGGCGTGAGCCTCGACGATGGCAATGCGCGCGGCATTCACATGTCACGGCTCTATCTGGCGCTTGAATTGCTGGCGCAGGAAAATCTCTCACCGGCTTTATTGCGGCGGGTTTTGCAGCGTTTTCTTGAGAGTCATGAAGGACTATCCAGCAGCGCACACCTAACCATTCACGCCGATTTGTTGCTGAAAAGGCCGGCGCTGATCAGTCCATTGGCTGGCTGGAAAAGCTATCCAGTCACCATCGAAGCGCAACTGAAAAACGCAATGTTCCACGTGGAACTAAAAATCGATGTGCCTTATTCCTCAACCTGTCCATGTTCCGCGGCCCTATCTCGACAGTTGATTCAGCAGCAGTTCGTCGATGATTTCGCGAACAAGGCACTGCAACACGCCGACGTTTTAGCGTGGCTCGGCTCCACGAACGGCATAGTCGCCACACCTCACAGCCAACGCAGCAGCGCAAAGTTGCGCGTGCGTCTGGCTGATTTTTTGGACGAGTTACCTCTGATCGCCGTCATCAACGACGCCGAAGCCGCACTCGGCACCGCCGTTCAAACAGCGGTAAAACGCGCCGACGAACAGGCCTTCGCCCTGGCCAATGGTCAGAACCTGATGTTCTGCGAGGACGCCGCACGCCGTTTGAATCTGGCCCTGAAGCGCTCCACAGGCATCAATGCCTTCCACATTCGTGTCACCCATGCCGAAAGCCTGCACGCCCATGACGCCGTCGCCGAAAGCCGTTTCAACTGGGAGTTCGCATGATTGCTTGCCACGCTTTACGTTGGGGCGCGCCGGGGCAGCCACTCACACCCGCGCTGGACTTCGAGCTCTCGAAGGGCAGCCTGACCGCCATCATCGGTGCGAACGGCTCCGGGAAAAGCAGCCTGTTGAAGGTCATCGCCGGATTGCAAAAACCGTTGGCCGGAAAGGTTCGACTGAGTGTTCCACTCAAGGGCGGTGTGTCGTTCCAGCCCCAGCAACAACACCTGGACAGGCAATTTCCGATCAGCCTTCAGGCATTGGTCGCCGCCGGTTTCTGGGGCAACAAACAGTCACCACAGATCCGTAGCCAACGACTGAAAACCGTCCTCGAGAACTGGCGCCTGAACGGCCTGGAAAATCGCCCCTTGATGGCCCTCTCCGGCGGCGAGTTGCAACGCGCCCTGCTTGCCCGATTGAGCCTGACTGACGCGCCCCTGCTGTTGCTCGATGAACCCCATGCGGCCCTTGATGAACTCGGCCAGGCATTGCTCTGGAAGCACATACACGATTGGCACCTCGAAGGCCGGACACTGGTGGTTGTGTGCCATGACCTCGCTGCCGTCCGCGCGCACATCCCACACACCTTGCTGATCAAAAGCAGTGGATGCACATTCGGCCCGAGCACCGAACTGATCCGCCAACCACCACATGCGCAGGTGGCCTGATGATCGCTGCCGCGCATCTTTGGCAACCGTTCCACGAGTTCGTGTTCATGCGTCGGGCGCTGCTCGGTGGTTTGCTCCTGGCGTGCAGTACGGCGCCCCTTGGGGTGTTTCTGATCCTCCGGCGTATGAGCCTGATCGGCGATGCCGTCGCCCACGGCATCCTTCCCGGTGCGGCCCTGGGTTTCTGGTTTGCCGGGATGAGCCTCCCGGCCTTGACCATCGGCGGTCTCGGCGCCGGCTTGAGCATGGCCGGCCTCGCGGCCTGGATTACGCGGCGCACCGGCCTGCGAGAGGACGCCAGTCTCGCGGCGATCTACCCGATTTCCCTGGCCGGCGGCGTGCTGATTCTCGGCATCGCCGGCAAACGCCTGGACCTGTTGCACCTGTTGTTTGGCTCGGCGCTGGCGGTCGACGGCTCGACCTTGACCGGCATGCTTTGGGTCTCGGGCCTGAGCCTGATTGCCATGGCATTGATCTACAAACCACTGCTGCTCGACACCCTCGACCCGCTTTTTCTGCAAACCGTCAGCCGACTTGGTCCACTGGCCCACGGCGTGTTCCTGACGCTGGTGGTGTTGAATCTGGTCATCGGTTTCCAGGCGATCGGCGCGTTGATGGTGGTCGGGTTGATGATGTTGCCTGCCGCCGCGGCGCGTTTCTGGAGTCGCCGCTTGCCGGTACTGATCGTCGTCGCCGCCTTGCTCGGCAGTCTCTCGGTGTGGCTCGGTTTATTGATCTCGTTCTATTACTCGCTGCCCAGTGGTCCGGCAATCGTACTGGTGGCCGGCACCGGGTATCTGTTGTCCGTGGTGTTCGGGCCGGTGCACGGCTTGCTGCGCCGCCCGCCTTTGCTCACATCCCAATGAGGTGTTGCCCGATGCGCGCTTTACTCGTGCTGTTCAGCTTGATGGTGTCGATGTCGCTGTCTGCCGCCGAAAAACTCCAGGTGGTCACCAGCTTCAGCATCCTTGCCGACATGACCCGCCAGGTCGGCAAGGAGCATATCCAGATCACCAATATGGTCGGCCCGGACGCGGATGCCCACACCTACGAGCCGACACCGGACAACGCCAAAGCGCTGCTCAATGCCAGACTCATCATCAAAAACGGCCTGGGTTTCGAGCCCTGGCTGGATCGCCTGGTGACGAGTACCGAGACCCGGGCGCCGGTCATCAGCGCGAGCCACGGCGTCATCCCGCGTAGCCTGGATGAAGACGGCGAATCCGTTCCCGACCCGCATGCCTGGCATAACCTGGCGAACACCGAGTTGTACATCGCCAACATCACCAAGGCGCTGATCGCCGCCGACCCGGCGAATACCGCCGACTATGAGCGCAACAGCCAGGTGTACCTGAAACAGGTCTACGCCCTGCTCGCCGAAGCCAAGGCCAAACTCGGCTCACTGCCACCGGGCAACCGCAAGATCGTGACGTCCCACGACGCCTTCGGTTATCTCGGCCAGGCCTACGGCATTGAGTTCATGGCGCCTCAAGGCCTGTCCACCGAGCGCGAACCTTCGGCGGCCGAAGTGGCCGCACTGATCACCCAGATTCGTCAGGCCAAGGTCAAGGCGGTATTCATGGAAAACATCAAGGACGCGCGCCTGCTCAAGCAGATTGCGGATGAAAGCGGCGCGCAGATCGGCGGCACGCTGTACTCCGATGCCCTGGCGGCGAGCGGTCCGGCCAGCACCTTCACCGGGTTGTTCGAGCACAACCTCAACATCCTGTACAACGCATTGAGCAAGCCATGATCCGCAAGAACCCTTCCGGAGATTTACCGCTGATTGCCGAGTCGGCCTACGTCGACAAGACGGCGATCATCTGCGGCAAAGTGGTGATCGGCGAGAACGTGTTCGTCGGCCCATATGCCGTGATCCGCGCTGACGAAGTCGATGACTCGGGCGACATGCAGCCGATCACCATCGGTGCCAACTCGAACATCCAGGACGGCGTGGTGATCCACTCCAAATCCGGTGCGGCGGTGACCATCGGCGAGTTCAGTTCCATCGCCCACCGCTCGATCGTGCATGGCCCCTGCACCGTGGGCAATCGAGTATTCATCGGCTTCAACAGCGTGCTGTTCAACTGCGTGGTCGGTGACGGTTGCGTGGTGCGCCATAACTCGGTGGTCGATGGTCGTGACCTGCCTGAAGCTTTCTACGTGCCGTCCACCACGCGGATCGGCCCCAACACCGACCTCTCGCAATACCCACCGGTGAGCGTCAGTGCTTCGGAGTTTTCCGAAGACGTGGCGCGCACCAACGTCGACCTGGTGCGCGGCTACAAAGCCCTGCAAAACGAGTTCTGACGCGGGTGGCCAAAAACAGCCATCGTGTCAGGACAAATTGCCTGGCACGACAAACGTCTTAATGTTTGCTCCTACGGTTTATGCGATAACGCTCATTAGAAGCACGTGAGTACGCCGACCATGATCCAGATCACCCTGCCCGATGGTTCATTGCGTGAATACGACCAGCCACTGTCCGTGCATGAGGTGGCCGCCAGCATCGGCCCCGAGCTGGCCAGCGCGGCCGTAGCAGGAAGGGTCAATGGTGTACTGGTGGACTGTGAATACCTGATCGAAGCGGACGCCCGGGTCAGCATTGTCACCCCACGGGAGCCGGACGGCCTGGAGATCCTGCGTCGCTCCTGTGCATTGATGCTGGCCATGGCGGTCAAGCAACTCCACCCTCATGCGCAATTGCGCGCGGGAAAGGAATTGGGTGACGGTTTCTTTTACGAGTTTGCGGTCGAGCAACCGCTGACCCCGGCAGACCTGCCCCTCATCGAAGCGCGCATGCAGTCACTGGCAGCGACCAATCACTCGATCCGTCGTCGGCCGGCGCGCGAAGCCGTACCGCTGTACCGTCTGGGGGACACCGAGTACCAGAGCCATGGACCACACGTCCCCACCACCAAGGTCTTGCAGGCGTTTGTCCTGGATCACATCAGCGGCACGTTACAGCAACGGATCTACGGCACCTGCTGGTCCAGCCATCAGGAACTGCAACACTGGCGCGTTCCACCCCACGTGGTCGTCGTGAGCATGGATGACCGCCAGGTGACTTATGCACAGGCGGTGACCGAATTCTTGCGCCAAAAAGGCGTGCGTGCCAAGGCCGACCTGCGAAACGAAAAAGTCCACTACAAGATTCGCCAGCACAGCCAAACCGTGCCGTACCTGGTGGTGGTTGGCGAAAAAGAACAGGCCGGGGGGTTTGTCAGTCTGCGCAGTCGCACGGGGGAGGATTTTGGCCGGATGGCTGTCGAGGCCGCATGTGAGTGGTTGAGCCGGCCGGGGATCTAGGGAGGCTGGATGGACGCCTTCGCGAGCAAGCCCGCTCCCACACTGGATTTGTGAACGACACAGATCCAGTGTGGGAGCGGGCTTGCTCGCGAAGCTCTTAAGCTCTTGGCTTCACCGCGCCGCAATCCTGCCCCAACCAGACGGCGCGGGATTCGAGGCTGCCCTTCTGCTGAATGCCGGTGGCGTTGAACGTCCCGTTGACCTTGGTGGTGAATTCGCGATCACTGAGGAACGTCGCCACACCGGCACCCTGGGCTCTCGGGCAGCTGAAACGGAATTTCCACTGATTGCCGGAGCGGTCGGTGATTTCCTGTTTGCAGCCCGATTGCGGATCCGTCAGCGGAATGTTGTCGGTCTTGACCTGTTCCGGGGTCAGGCACGCCCGGATCCCTTTGCCGCCCATGGTGATGCCCTGCTTTTCCAGCTGTGCACGCTGCTCAGGGGTCATCTGGTTCTGGATCTGGCCGAGGATCAATTGCAGGTCCGGCATGTTCTGCTCATCGACCTTCATGTTGCTCGTGGTCAGCTCCCACAATCCTGGTTGCAGCATTTGCGCGTGAGCCGCCACAGGAAGTGCCAAACCCAGTGCCATGGCCAAACCCAGCAGACGAACGTTCATCGAGTAACTCCTGATCAGTAGTGGCCGTTAGACGTCAGCCGCGGGCTTCGGTTCATGGGCCAATTAATTAGCGACATTCTGCACGGAACATGGTCTGTTAAGCACTGAATCTTCAGGAGCAAGGCAGCCCCCCATGGATTATTTCGGACCGCATATTTTCGGTTATACCATCGCCCTGCTGCACTCGCTGGGCATGATCGCGGCCGTACACGCCGTGTTGACCGTCCGTACCGCCCAAGGCTCGATCGCCTGGGCCCTGTCGCTGTTTTTCATCCCTTACCTCACGCTGATCCCGTACCTGATGTTCGGCCGCAGCACCTTTGATGGCTACATCAAGGCCCGCCGGCAGGCCAACGAGGAGATGCGCAAGGCCGTTTCCGAACTGAACTGGCGGCCCTGGGTAGAAGAAGCCCTCACCGCCCGCGCTTCTTCTGCCTACGCCTCACTCAGAGCGATGCCCAGGCTCGGACACATGCCGTGCCTGGCCAATAACCAGACGCGGTTGTTGATCAACGGCCAGTCGACATTCGACGCCATTTTCGATGCCATCAGCCAGGCCAGGGAAGCCGTGCTGATCCAGTTTTTCATCGTCCACGACGACCGTCTCGGCCAACGCCTGCAAACTTTGCTATTGAAGAAAGCCGCCGAAGGCGTGGCGATCTACCTGCTGTATGACCGAGTCGGCAGCCACTCCCTGCCCCAGGGTTACGTGCAGGCCTTGCGTGATGGCGGGGTCGAGGTGAAGGCTTTTGGCCCTCGTAGTGGCTGGTTCAATCGCTTTCAGGTGAACTTTCGCAACCATCGCAAAATAGTGGTGGTGGACGGCATTCTCGGCTTCGTTGGCGGGCACAACGTCGGCGACGAATACATGGGCGAGAAACCGCCCCTGGCCCCCTGGCGCGATACCCACGTGCAAGTGCGCGGGCCAGTGGTGGCGTGCATGCAGGAGTCTTTCGCCGAAGACTGGTTCTGGGTGGCGCGCGCCCTGCCGCCGCTGATCCTGCCTGAGGTTTATCCGGAAGACGGCGTGCTGTGCCAGTTGCTCGCCAGCGGCCCGGCAGACGCCTGCGAAACCTGTTCTCTGTTCTTTGTCGAAGCGATCCATGCAGCGACGGATCGGGTCTGGATCACCAGCCCGTACTTCATCCCCGATGAAGCCGTGTTCGCGGCGTTGCGCCTGGCGGTACTGCGGGGTGTGGATGTACGCCTGCTGTTGCCGTCTCGGCCCGACCATAGAATCGTCTACGCCGCCTCCAGCCTCTACGCTTTCGAAGCCGTGCGCGCCGGTGTGCGGGTATTCCGTTACGAGCCCGGATTCCTGCACCAGAAAGTGGTGTTGATCGACAGCGAAATCAGCGCCATCGGCAGCGCCAACCTGGACAACCGTTCGTTCCGGCTGAATTTCGAAGTGATGTTGCTGACCGTCGACAGCGCCTTTGCCGCCGAGGTGGAACAGATGCTCAACGACGACTTCGCCAACGCCCACGAAGTCGCCAAAGAAGAAGGCCGGGAGACCCACCGCCTGCAGCAGGTCGGCATGCGGGTCGCCCGGCTTATTTCACCGATTCTCTAGAGGTAGATATCGTCACGGGTCCATGGCAGTTCATGACTGCCATCGGCGTGGGCCTTAACCGCGAGAATCTGGTGCAGGTTGATCCAGCCCCGGGCAAACGCATAGGCGCAACCGGCCAGGTACAGCCGCCAGATGCGCAGGACTTGTTCCGGTACCAGCCTGGACGCCGCTTCGAGGTTGTCTTCCAGGCGTTCGCTCCAGTGATCGAGCGTACGAGCGTAGTGCAGGCGCAAACTCTCGACGTCGACGATTTCAAGCCCCGCCTCACTGATCTCGGCAGAGATCATCGACAGGTGCGGCAGCTCGCCATTGGGGAACACATATTTCCCGATGAAATCTCCGGCACCACGTCCTACCGGACGGCCATCAGTGTATTTGGCGGTGATCCCGTGGTTCATCACCAGGCCGCCTTCTTTGACCGCGCCGAACAAGGTATTGCAGTACTCGGCCAGATTGGCATGACCAACGTGTTCGAACATGCCGACGCTGACCACTTTGTCGAAACGGCCATCCTGGGGCAGATCGCGATAGTCGAGCAGTTGCAGTTCGACCAGGTCCTCCAGGCCCTCCGCTTTCACGCGTTCCCGGGCCAGGGCCAACTGCTCCTTGCTGAGGGTGATACCGAACACTCTCGCGCCAAATTCTCGCGCCGCAAAACGCGCCAATCCGCCCCACCCGCAACCCACATCCAGCAGATACTCACCAGGCTGCAGGCGCAGCTTGCGGCACAAATGACGGAACTTGGCTTGCTGGGCCTGCTCGAGGCTTTCACTGCCGGTCTCGAAGTAGGCGCAGGAATACGCCATGTCGCTGTCGAGCCACAGTTGATAGAACGCGTTGGAAAGGTCGTAGTGGTAGGAAATCGCCTTGGCGTCTGTCTCTTTGTCGTGAACGCTGCGCACAGGCAGATTGTCATCGTCTTCGTCCAGCAACGCCTGGCTCCATTCATCGCAGACGCGGATCACCTCGCTGATGGAGCCTTCGAGTTCCAGCTTGCCTTCGACAAAAGCAGCACCGAGGGCGTCCAGGCTTGGATGGGTAAACTGGGTGACCATTTGTGGGTCCTTGACCACAATCGTGACGCTGGGCGCCGGTCCCAGATTGAGTTCATGGCCGTCCCAGAGTCTCAGGCGAAGCGGTAATTGCAGATTCTGTAAGGCCGGTGGAAGTTGCGCGAGCATGGAGAATTCCCCTTGTTTCAGACGTCTGAACAGAGGGTAGACCATCTTTGAAAAATAGCTGGCTATCGAATTAATAGCCGTTTTCAATGATTCGCGACGCCTACATCTGCCACCGCGAACGCTCAAAATGATGTGCCCTCATCTCCAATGACTACGAACCGGGCGCACAGTTCTAAAAAAGTTTTAGCCCCGTGATTACCCGGTTTAGAGCATTCGCCTTCAGGTTTCGTCCTTGAACTTGAACAGCGGGTCCTGGAACCGCAGCAAACGACCGGCATTGCCCAACACCAGCAAGGTGCTGAGGTTATGTAGCAACGCTGCAATCATCGCCCCGGCAGCGCCAAGCCAACCGAACGCGGCGAAGGCCACGATCGCCAGGGTCCAGCCCAGTCCGATGATCACATTAACCTGCAACGTCTGGCGGCACTGACGGCTCAGGCGCACACAGGTGCCGAGGCGGCGCAGGTCACTGCCGATCAGCACGATGTCCGCCGATGCCAGGGCGATGTCCGCACCGCCCGCGCCCATCGCTACCCCCACCACCCCAGCTTTGAGGGCCAAGGAGTCGTTGATGCCATCGCCGACCACCATCGGCCGGAAGCCGCTGTCGATTTCCTTGAGCACGCGGTTGAGTTTGTCTTCGGGCAAGGCTTGCGCTTCGACGTCACTGATCCCGACATCCCGGGCTAACGTCTGCGCGACGCTGTGACGGTCACCGGTGAGCAACAACTGGCGACCCAATCCGAGGTCGCGCAACTCACTCAGGGCAAACTGCGCCTCGGGTTTGACGCTGTCGGCCAATAACAGCCAGGCGAGGAATTCACCATTGAGCGCCAGCCCGGCAATCGGACCGTCATGATCGGGAACCGCCGTTGTGCTGATGCCGAGCTGCGTAAACAACTCCGGCCGGCCGAGCGCCGCTTCGCCCTGCCCGGTCATTGCCACCACGCCCAGGCCCTGGCGTTCGTGAATGTCAGAGAGCAACAGGAAATGCTCCTGGGTCACCAACCCCGCGAGCGCACGGCTGACCGGGTGACTGCTGGCCGAGCCGAGGCTGGCGGCGAGCTTGAGGACATGACTGTGATCCTCCAGCGGACTGTCGATGGATTGCAGGCGCAAGGTGCCGAAGGTCAGCGTCCCGGTCTTGTCGACCACCAATGAAGTCAGGTCCGCCAACTCCTCAAGGAACGCAGAACTGCGGATCAGAATCCCGTGGCGTGCCGCTACCGCCACCCCGGCAATAGCCGTCGCCGGTGCCGACAACACCAACGCACAAGGACAGGCCGCCACCAACACCGCGAGCATCGCTTGAGCGTTGTTGGTGATGAACCAGGTCACGGCGGCCAGCAACAACACCAGCACCATGTAGCTGCCGGCGTAACGTTCCAGCAGACGCGTGATCGGTGGTTTCGAGCGCTCGGCGTTTTGCATCAGGGCGATGACTTTGCCGAGGGTCGATTCGTGGCCGGTGCGGGTCACTTCGATTCGCAGCAGACCATCGAGGTTGATCGCCCCGCCGAACACCGACATGCCGGCGCCTACCTCCATCGGTACCGATTCGCCGGTAATGGAGGCAGTGTCCAGACTGGCCTGACCGGACAACACCCGACCATCCGCCGGCACCCGGTCCCCGGCGCGGACCTCGACCAGGTCGCCCGCCTTGAGCGTGCCGTTGTCGACTTCGATGATGGAGCCGTCCGCCTGAATTTTACGCGCGTGGCTGCGGGTCAGTTTGCCGAGGGCATGAATCGCCTCCTGGGAACCGATCACGCTACGCTCTTCCAGTACGTGGCCGAAGATCATGATGATCGGCAACAGGGCCGCCGTCAGCAGATCCCCGGTGGCCCAGGCACCCAGCATGGCCAGGGCGATCAATTGATCGGTGATGCCGTGCAGACTTGGATAACGCAGGCTGTACCAGGCCGAGCGCATGACCGGCACGGCGACCAGCAGCGAGGAAAAACCCAGCAGCAACTGACTGACGCCAGTCTGCTCCGGTGCCAGCCAACGCCAGATCAGGCCCAGCGCGAGAAGGCCCAACGCGAGCATGGCCAGGGTCAACTGGCGCGCGGCGCGGCGCTGTTCGGCCGAAGACAACAGGCTCGGTGCGACAGCGGTTTGAGCGGTCATTGTGCAGCTCCCTGAATGATCAGGCGGGAATCGTCTTTGGGGTCGACCGTGGTGACCGAACCGGCTTGTCCGAGAATTTTCGGCATCCGCTCGCGATAGATGCGCAGCAGCATTTGCGGCTCAGTG
Source organism: Pseudomonas sp. GW821-FHT02A08 (assembly GCF_059422045.1). Lineage (NCBI taxonomy): Bacteria > Pseudomonadati > Pseudomonadota > Gammaproteobacteria > Pseudomonadales > Pseudomonadaceae > Pseudomonas > Pseudomonas sp. GW821-FHT02A08. The sequence continues at coordinate 10,338 of NZ_JBWKWD010000032.1, read as the reverse complement.
CCCTGTTGTTGCGCCTTGGCCAGGCTCAACACCGTGGCCGTGTCGGTGGATGCTTTGGCCAGTCGTTCGCTGGCCTGGGCATGGGCAACTTGCAGTGTTCTGTCGGCTTGCTCGTTGGCGGTCTGCGTCAGCTTTTCGGCTTCGGTACGCGCATTGGCCACGGCTTTGTCGGCCTGCTGACTGGCTGTCAGAACCGCATTGAAGGCATTCACTGCCGGGCTTGGCAGACTCGATTGCACATCGACCCGCGCCACCTCGATCCCCAATCCCTGCCCCGTCGCCGTGAGTTCGGCAAGACGCTGGTTGATGCCCTGCACCAGGTCGCCTCGCAAGCGCTCGCGTCGTTCCGCCGCCTGACTGTCAGCGCCGATCAGCTCTGGCCGGGCGACCAGAATCGTGTCCAGATCCCGTGCAGCGGTGAGCGCCACAGCGCTGCGGGTGACTAACCGATCCAGTGCGGGCAACACGTGTTCGCCTTGAAGCACGAACGCATAAGGTTCGGTGACTTTATAGAAGACCCGGACATCCAGTTGCACCACTCCGGCATCACCGGTCAGCAGATAACCTGAGCCTGCCAATGCATCACTGATTGGCGTAGCAAAGCTGGCCACGCGATCTGCCTGGATCGCGGCACCACTGCGCAACAGACTATCCACTCGACGCTCGATCACCCGATCCGCCGCCGGCAACAAAATCACCTGCTCAAACGGTTGCGGCCAGGCCAACAACAGCCCGGCATTCTGAATGCGATCCAGCGCACCGAAATGCAAAACCACCGCACGATTTTGTGGATCGATCTGCCGCACATTGGAAAACGCCCACGCCAATGCCGCCAACACCGTCACCGCGTACAGGGCGAGAAACGCCAAGCGCCCGGCCTGAATCCAGGGGCTGCTCAACTCATTTGTTCCACGTGGAACCAAATTCATGGCTGCGATCCGGACTTGTTGTCGAGGCTCGGCGGACCGTCAACCAACACTCGGAACGGTGCGGCATCGGTGCGCAGAATCAGCTTGGTCCCGGGCGTTACCACCGTGCCCAATGTGTCGAGCGAGCGCAGCAGGTTGTAGAGTTGCGGCGATTCTGCGTAGGCGCGACCGTAAATCTGCGCGGCTTCCACCCGCGATTGCGCTTCGATATCTGCCGCTTTCACTGTGGCATCGGCCTGCACAATTCGCGCATCGCGCTCGGCAGCGGAACGAATTTGTGCGGCTTCACGCTTGCCGATAGCTGTGCGCTCAGTGGCGATGGTTTCACGCTCGGCGCGCATCCGGTCGACCGTCGCGGTGAGTGTCACCGAAGGCAGCGTCAATCGTTCGATGCCGACCTGCAACACACGCACGCCATAAGTGGTGAGCAGTTGCTGATCGATTTGCTTGCGCAGTTGGGCTTCGAAATCGGTAATGCGCACCTGGCTGGCATCGGTATTGACCAGGTTCGCCAGATCAAAACTACTGGCGGTGGTTTCCAGTGCAGAGCCGACAAAAGTGCGAATCTGCCGCGCGGCTTCATCGGGCTGGTTCTGCACCGCGCGCATGAAACGTTGCACATTGTCCGGATCGCCCTGCACCTGCCACGCTACATAGGCCTGAACGATGATGCGCAAACCGTCCCGGGTGCCGACATCTTGCAAACCGCTGGACGTGGTGCGCAGTCGCAGATCCACCGGGATCGCCGCCTCGAACGGTGCCGGCCAGCGCCAACCCAGCCCCGGTTCCAGCAAGACTCGGGATGGATTTCCGAAGCGCGTGATTACCGTGGCTTCCCCCGAGCGTACCTGCACCAGGCTTGCGGCGGCCACCGCAAACGCCACCAGCAATGCAGCCCAACCCATGCGGCGCCATGGGAATGGACCGGCCTGTTGCGGATCGCCGTGATGATGGTGATGACCGTGGTGGTGATGCCCGCCATGGCCGTGATCGTGGCCGACGTGGTCATCGTGATCGTGGGTATGGGACTGGCTCAATTGGCAGCTCCTGGCTGAGCGGTTTTACTCGACGACGCAGAGTCAACCGGCAGCGTGAACGTACGGAGGTCGATGGTCGGCGCATTGCTGCTGCCGCCCAGACGATGATCGATCACCAGCAATCTGGCGTTGGCCAAACCCTGGGACAACTGATTGAAATACTGCTCCAGTACGAAGGCTTGGCCAGCACTGGCATAGGCTTTCTGTTCGGCGTTGAATTTCAGGTCCGCAGCTTGCGCACCAGCGTTGATTTCACGGGCGCTGGCCGTCGCCTGATCGCGGGAGATGCTGGCCTGCAACTGCGCCTGGTTGGTAGCCTCGGCAGCGGCGCCGCGTTCTCGGGCGATCAAGGCTTGCACACCAATCTGCGCCGCTTGCACGCCGTGATAGGCATTGGCTGCACCGGCCGGAGGGTGAATCGCCTCGACCACCGTGGCGAGAATTTCCACGCCGCTGTCGAGTTTTTGCAGGTCCGCCTGGACGGCGCGGCCGATCTCTTCGGCCAGCCCTACCCTGTCCTCGCCAAGCAAACCGTCGAGGGTGCGCGAGGCGAAGTCGTGAACCAGGATTCGGCTGGCGGTGCTGCGAATCAACATCGGCACATCGGTGCTGTTATAGGTCGCGGCCAGCGCTGCCTCATCGCTCAGACCGATGCGATAGACGAAGCGCACGTCCATGTTGACGATCTGAAAGCTCTGCTTGTCGGCTCGGCTGCTGGCGATCACCTGGGATTTGTCGTTCACATGGCTAGCGTCCCACAGGCGATTGGCAATCGCCGGGGCCGGGCCTTCGGCGAGGTCGGCCTGAGCGGGGGGCGAGGTTTCTCCAACACTGGTGGCCAACTCGTGAACCACGCCATTCTCGACGCTCAACACCCGGCCCAATGGCCAAGGCAAACCCATATGCAAACCTGGGCCGAACACCTCCACCGGCTTGCCGAATCGCTCGTAGATGCCACGCCCTTGCAGGGCGATTTCGTGAATGCCGGTCAGCGACCAGCCAACGAGCGACACCACCGCCAGCACTGGCAGGAACGCCCGACGCATGTAAGTGAAGGCCCAAATCTGCCGCAGATCGATGCCGAAGCGGTTATGCAATTCGTGCTGCAACGCCAGCAATGGCTGTGGTGGCCAGCGCAGCATGTCGGCGACAAAACTGCGCGCCAGCAGCTCCGGTTCCAGGCGTTCGCGGCGCGGGCTGAACAATGACAACACCGCGCGCAGCAACAGTTCTGCTGCCACCAACCCCGGCAGCAGTCCGATCAACACAGCCAGGCGTACGGGCCATATCGACGTTTCATCGGCAAACAACAGACAAAAGGCACCGAGCACCAGGCTGATGATTGCCACACGCGTCAATTGCGCCAACGCGGCAGCTTCAGGCCATTGCGCGGGGTTTTCCTGGGCCAGATGGCGCTCCATCACCAACAGGCCGAATGCCAAAAGCAAGGAGCACGCCGCCCCGACAGTGGCTGCCAGGCCCAACGCAGCCGGAGGCAACGTGAGGTTCCAGGCCTGTTCGACGCCCACCAGCGCCAACACGGCCCAACCGCCCAGCCACAGCGTCGGCGCGCCTATTTGCCTGAGCAGATGCTGCGATTGTCGGCTGATCCGGTCCAGCAAGCGTTCATACCACCCCGAAGGCGCGACAGATTCGTCGACAACGCCCTCCGGCACCACGGGATTCATTCCGCGGGCACGCCACTGGGCCACCCACCAGGCCGATTGCGCACCCGCCATCAACACCACAGACGCCGCGCTCAGGTTCAGCAGCAACGCTGGCCACAGTGTTTGCGAAGAAAACAGCCAGGCAAAAGATGCCAGCAGCACACCTACCGTCGCGAGCATGCCCGCACCGATGGCGAACTGGCGTAACCGTCGCCATTGTATGACCGCCTGCTGAAAGCGCGGCAACCCGGCTAACGGCGCTTCATCAACATCGAGATCGACTTGCATACCACCCCAGAGTGTCTTCGCTAACATGGCAATTCGTTACGATATAACGAAAATGGTGAAATTTCCGTATTCAAGCGCGCCATCTAAAGATGCCCAACCTGTCGCGTACCTGAAGCCTTGACCGAAATACGGCAGAACGCACATATTACGATCGTAATTTTATCCAGGAACTACTTTTACCCATCCCTACCCCTTTCGATCCAGGAGTACATCCATGAGCACTTATGACGTCGTGATACTTGGCGGTGGCCCCGGTGGTTACAACGCGGCGATCCGCGCCGGACAACTGGGTCTGAAAGCAGCCTGCGTGGAAGGACGCGCCACACTCGGCGGCACCTGCCTGAACGTCGGCTGCATGCCATCCAAGGCGTTGCTGCATGCCTCAGAACTGTACGACGCGGCCATGGGTGCGGAATTCGCCAACCTGGGGATCGACGTCAAACCCAGCCTCAACCTCGCCCAGATGATGAAGCAAAAGAATGAAAGCGTTACCGGGCTGACCAAGGGCATCGAGTTTCTGTTCCGCAAGAACAAGGTCGACTGGATCAGAGGCTGGGGCCACATCGACGGGCCGGGCAAAGTCACGGTGACCGATAACGCCGGTGGCAAGACCGTACTGAGCGCCAAGGACATCATCATCGCCACCGGTTCCGAGCCCACGCCTCTGCCCGGCGTGGACATCGATAACAAACGCATCCTCGATTCCACAGGCGCTCTGGCACTGACCGAAGTGCCCAAGCATCTGGTGGTGATCGGCGCTGGCGTGATCGGACTGGAGCTGGGTTCGGTCTGGCGACGCCTGGGGGCACAAGTGACGGTGGTCGAATTCCTCGACCGGATCTGCCCCGGCGTGGACATCGAGGCCGGCAAAACCCTGCAACGTTCCCTCAGCAAACAAGGCTTGAGTTTCAAGTTGAGTTCGAAAGTGACCAGCGCCACCACCTCCGCCAACGGCGTGCAGCTCAGCATCGAGCCTGCCGCTGGCGGTGCAGCCGAGTTGCTGGAAGCGGATTACGTATTGGTGGCCATCGGGCGCCGACCTTATACACAGGGCCTGGGCCTGGAGAACGTCGGCCTCGCCACGGACAAGCGCGGCATGCTCGCCAACAAAGGGCATCGCACCGAAGCCGCCGGGGTCTGGGTGATTGGTGACGTGACCTCGGGTCCCATGCTCGCCCACAAGGCCGAAGACGAAGCCATGGCCTGCGTCGAGCAGATCGTCGGCAAGGCGGGCGAGGTCAATTACAACCTGATCCCCAGTGTGGTCTACACCAAACCGGAACTGGCCAGCGTCGGCAAGACCGAAGAGCAACTCAAGGCGCAAGGCCGGGCGTACAAGGTCGGCAAGTTTCCCTTCACCGCCAACAGCCGGGCGAAGATCAACCACGAAACCGAAGGCTTCGCCAAAGTGCTGGCCGATGAGCACACGGACGAAGTCCTGGGCGTGCATCTGGTCGGCCCGAGCGTCAGTGAAATGATTGGCGAATATTGCGTGGCCATGGAGTTCAGCGCCTCGGCCGAAGACATCGCCCTGACCTGCCACCCACACCCGACCCGCTCCGAGGCCTTGCGTCAGGCGGCGATGAATGTGGAGGGGATGGCGACGCAGATGTAAGACTAGAAGAGTTGCAGTGACTGATTTATCGCCTTCGCGAGCAAGCCCGCTCCCACATGGATTGCGCTGTACCTGTGGGAGCGGGCTTGCTCGCGAATCAGGCGACTCGGTTTAGAGCGGCAAATGCTCCAGCGGTAACGACCCCGGGGCCTTCACCGTATGAATCGCAAAGTTGCTGCGGATGTCGCTCACACCCGGCAGTTTAAGCAAACACCCGGTGAGAAAGCGGTCATAGGCACGCAAGTCCGGTACCACCACCTGCAACAGAAAATCCGACTCTCCTGACACCAGAAACGCCGAAATTACCTCGGGCAATGCCGTTACCGCCAGGCGAAAGGCTTCGGCTTGTTCATCGTTATGGCGCTCGACCTTGACCCCGACAAACACCGTCAGCCCCAACCCCACTTCGTCGCGGTCCAGATTGGCCTGGTAACCGCGAATCACCCCCGCCTCTTCCAGCATCCGCACCCGGCGCAAGCAAGGCGATGCCGACAGGCCGATCTCGTCTGCCAGTTGCACATTGCTCAGGCGGCCATCCCGTTGCAGTGCGGCGAGAATCTTGCGGTCGTAAGCGTCGAGTTTCATGGTTTGGCAGATCCTGATGGTTCAAGCTTGAATAAGTGGCAGATTATGCCAATAGATGACCCGAGAGAAGCTGACAACGCAAGCACCTGCCCCGCCCTTCAGCCCTAGACTGGCACGACCAAATCGACAACGAACGGGGTGCGACATGCAAGCTCTCTGGCTGTTTTTCATGGCACTGGCAGTGGTCTACCTGTTGCCAGGGCCCGACATGATCCTGCTGTTGCAGACCGGCGCCCGCCAGGGCAAAGGCGCCGCGCTGGCCACGGCCGTGGGCCTGGGCATCGCCCGTGGTTGCCATGTGGCATTGGCAGCGCTGGGGCTGGCGGCACTGTTCAAGGCCGCGCCCTGGACCTTCGACATGGTGCGCCTGGCCGGCGCCGCGTATCTGCTGTGGATCGGCATTCAGTGCCTGCGAACCACGATGCTGCCGAGCCTCACCAGCGCCGACGCAACCGGCGAAAAACCACGTTGGGGCGCAGCCATCCGACGCGGGCTGCTGACCAACCTGCTCAACCCCAAGGCACTGTTGTTCTGCTCGGTGCTGCTGCCGCAATTCATCGACCCACAGGCCGGGCCGGTGCTCGGGCAATTTGCGACCTTGGGCGTGGTGCTGGTCGGCGTCGGTTTGCTGTTCGACAGCGCTTACGCCCTGGTCGGCGCGGCACTGGGCCGTTGGCTGCAACGCAGCCCCTCAGCCCAGCGCCTGCAACAATGGTTGTTCGCCAGCCTGTTGATCGGTTTCGCCGTGCGGCTGACCTTTGTGCAACAGGCTTGAACCTCACTGCGCCTTGCGGCGGCGACGCTTGAACATCAAAAGCGCGGCTGCCGCGAACACCACTACGCTACCGATCTGTAAGGGTGTCTTGTACGGCCGCAAGGCCGAACGCGCAGCGTCGGTGGCCTGGGTCACATAGCGTTTGTCGGCGTTCTCGAAGTCGGGATACGGGCACTGGTGGCCAAAGTCGGCGGCCCATTCCACGTAAGGCCCTTCTTTGACATAACGCTGATAAATCGCACTTTGCTCCTCGAGACTGCTGTTCCACCCAGACGCCTCGCACAGTACCGCCGCGAACGCCTGACTGGTGTGAGGCAAGTTATCTGCCGCCTTGCTCGCCAGCGCCGTGGCCACGAAGCGATAGTGGTAACGCTGATCAGGCTGGGCAGCGCTGGCCTGCTGACGCTTCACTTCGTCCTCGGCCACCAATGGACCTACCTTCAGATCGGCGCTTTCAAGCATGTAGTTACCGCCGAACGTGGCGTAATCCGGCGCCATTTCGTAGCCCAGAATGTCCATGCCCCACTCGCGGGCCGTCCAGGCCGCATTGAACAGCGCAGCGGCGCGACGGGTCGGCCACCAGGCTGAATCAGCCGCCAGGCGTTGCTCGCCATACAGCCTGGCTTTGTGCCGCAAGCCGTCATTATCAAAGTACGCCGGCGCCTCCTCGTAATGCCCCTCGCGCAACAAGCGCCGCCCAAGCAGATTGCGCAGACTTGCCGCCACCGGCAAGGGCACGTAGTTGTCGCGGTCCTGCTGGCTGAGCGGCGGCGGTGCCGGCACTTGAGTGTCGACATAGTGCTTGAGTTCTTCGAGGGTCAACACGCGCTCGGCAACGGTGGCGGCGTCGAACCAGTAAATGCTTTGGCTGCGATACAGCTGATCGAAGGCTTGCAGGTAATCCCCGCGTTGCAAGGCCAGGATCGCGCTTTCACCCTCGACCCGACATTTGGGCTGAAGCGTTTCGTAATCGTAGTCCGGGGTCCGTCGCTCGCCCCATGATTCATTCTGCGGAAAAGCCTGGGCTGCTTTGGCATAAGCTGCGGCAGCCGCGCTCTTATCGCCCTCGCGCACCGCCAGTTTCGCCCGCAGCCACCAGGCCAACCCGCCATCGCCAGCATGTTCGAGGAAAGCCTTGGCGCTGGCGTAATCACCCTGTTGATAATTCATCGCCGCCAGGCGGTCGGCGTTTTCTAGACTGCCGCGAGTGCTGTTTTGCAGCAGTTTGATCATTTTTTGTTCGCTGGGCGGTTGATCGCCGAATGACCAACCCAATCGGCTGATCAGCGATGCAGTCACCAATTGCTGCACGGGCTGGCCCTTGAACAACTCGACCACTTGATCCTCCGGCAGCTTCATCAAGTCCGCCATCAACAGTTTCAGCGATGTGTAGCCCACCGCGGAGCCGTGCAGATTCTGCGTGGCGTACAGCTCGATGGCGCGGTTCCAGTCGCCGGCGGTGCGCACCACCCGGGCTTCTTCGCCGAGGCTGGCGACGCCCAGTTCCAGTGGATCGCTGAAGCCGTCGATGCTCAGTTGCCGGGCTTGCTCGAAGGCCTTGGCGGATTGTTCGAGCAGACCAGGAGCCGCATTGGCTTCGACGCTCATGGCAAACAACGCACGCCCCAGCGAGTAAGCCGCCCAAGTGCTGCGCGAAGCCCGTTGCTCTGCGGGCAGGGCCAGCACTTTCTTGAAATAGCCGGCGGCAAGGGCAGAATCACCTGCGGCAAACGCCACAGCGCCCGCCAGGTACAACCTGAGCTCAGGCGGCAGTTGCGCCCCTTCGGTTTCAACCTGACGGGCATCCGTCAGGCCGCGCAAGTGTTTCACCAACACCTGTTGCTCAGCGGAAAGTCCCGCCTGCTCGGCTTGATCACGCAGCGCTACAGCGTCAGTTTCATCGCTGTGGTCTGCGCCAGCAGTGACGTTCTTCAAGCCTTTGATGGCGTGGCCGAGGCGGCTGATTTCGAAGCTGAAGTTGCCTTCCGGCAGCTCCGCCAGCGACTGGTCCCGGTTATCCAGCAGGCGCATGGGGAAGTCCGGGCCGCAGGCCAGCGCCGAACCCAGCGGCAGACTGAGGCTCAGGCAAAGCAAATGACGCGGCCAGTTACGGGTGAACATTCGAACCTCCTTGATCAATGTGTGCGCAGCGAGCCCAACCAATGGCACGCTGTCCGCCGGCCGGTATTCGGCCATCGCGCAGGCGGGTGAAAGTAAGCAGATCCGGACGCTGTTGCAACGCGTAGCCGGCCAAGGCATCGGCCCCTTCACAGCCGCTGACCGCGAGTGTCAGGCGTTCGGGCCAGGCGCTGTCGAGGTTGCCCTGGTTGCTGAGACCGATGTCATAGAGGCCATTGTCGGCCGAGAGTTCCAGCGCCAATTGACTGTCGAGGACATCGCCACGTGCCACGGCGCGCAAGGTAGTCAGGCTCCAGGCCCGACGGTCGTTGGCCAATGGCAGGCGAAACCAGATCAGACCCGCCAGATGTTTCGGTGGATCGGCCCGCAGCTCGGTACCGAGGGTGCGCAACGACTGTGGATCGGCAAGTAATTCCCGACGCAGTCCTTCACGCTCCACCATCACTTCGCTTTCCACAACAGGTGCACCACCCGCCGACGGCAGCAACGCCACGCCATAGGCCGGCAGCGCCAGATAGAAAGGTTTCGTCGTGATACGGCTCCAGGCCCTCGCCCATTGTCGGGCCTGATCGGCATCGAACAAACCACGACGCGGATCGCTCACTGCGTGCACCTGCAACACACTGCTGTCGACTGTGGATAACAGCGCCGGCAGTTCGCGACTGTCGAGCCAGGACGGCAACGCGGTGATGCTCAGCGGCAGCGACGTCGGCAATGCCCCCCGCAAATTCGCGAGAAACTTGCGGTAGGCCGGTAGCCGAGCGTTACCGGCGTCGTGGTCGATTTCCACGCCGGCGAGGTTCAATCCCTGTCCCTGCCAATCACTGATCACCTGCCGGATTTGCGCTGTGATCTCATCCTGATCGAGTGCCTTGAGCTGCCCGTCCAGGCGCACCACCGCAATCACCGGCCGACCATCACGCTTGAGCAGTGCCGGGTCAATCCGCGCCCGACTCCAGCCAGCGTTGGGGAAAGCCTGCAAGGCCAGCACCCGCAACGTTGAAAAGTCGGCACGGCTGTCCTTGAGGGCGGCTTCGTGGGCCGTCGTCCACTGCCGCTGCCAGACGTAGAGTTGCTGATCCAGCGGCGGTGCATCCTGCCTTTCGCATCCGGAGGTGAGCACCAGCGCCAGCAGCAAGGCGATCGAGCGAGTGAAAAAAACCATTGAAACGCCTGTTCCTGAAATGCAGAAAGGGCCTCTGCGGCTAATACCGATCCTGTAGCAACTGGCGTAGCCTGCGTCCGGCTGCGCAGCAGTCGTAAATCCGGCTTGCACGATCTCTCTGACGTACCGCGAACTCTG
>NZ_JBWKWD010000031.1:0-72843 GCF_059422045.1 Pseudomonas sp. GW821-FHT02A08 | reverse complement strand
CGCGAAGGCGGTAGGTCAGCCAACATTGATGTAGCTGACACTCCGCCTTCGCGAGCAAGCCCGCTCCCACAGGTTCAGCGGGCATCTTGAAATCACAAGCGTTCGATGATCGTCACATTGGCCTGCCCACCGCCTTCGCACATGGTTTGCATGCCGAAGCGACCGCCGCTGCGCTCCAGCTCATGCAGCAGACTGCACATCAAGCGGGTGCCGGTGGCGCCGAGCGGATGGCCGAGGGCAATCGCGCCGCCATTGACGTTGGTCTGCTCGTGCGGATAGCCCGTCTCTTTCAACCAGGCCATGGCCACCGACGCGAAGGCTTCGTTGATCTCCACCCGGTCAATGTCTTCGAGCTTCATGCCGGCACGTTTGAGCGCATAGGCCGTGGCCGGGATCGGCGCGGTGAGCATCCAGATCGGGTCTTCGGCGCGCACGCTCAGGTGATGGATGCGTGCCCGTGGCGTCAGGCCGTAACGCCTGAGCGCCGCCTCCGAGACAATCAGCATCGCGCTGGCCGCGTCGCAGGTCTGGCTCGACACCGCGGCGGTCACCCGGTCGCAGCCGAACAGGAACTCCAGTTCGGCCATTTTTTCCAGGCTGGTGTGGCGCGGCGTTTCGTCATGCAGCACGCCGGCCAGTGGCACGATCTCGCGGTTGAAACGCCCCTGCTCGATGGCCTGCAAGGCCCGTCGATGGGACTCCAGCGAATAGGCTTCGAGCTGCGCCCGGGACAGGTCCCACTTTTCGGCGATCATCTGCGCCGAACGGAACTGCGTCGGTGGTTGCGCGCCATAGCGCCGCACCCAGCCTTCGGAACCGCTGAAAGGATCGGTGAAGCCCAGGGGCTCGGCAGCAATCATTGCCGAGGAAATCGGGATCTGGGTCATGGTCTGCACGCCACCGGCGATGACCACATCCTGGGTACCGCTCATCACCGCCTGGGCGGCGAAGTGCACCGCTTGCTGGGACGAACCGCACTGGCGATCGATGGTGGTGCCCGGCACCGATTGCGACAGGCCAGCCGCCAGCCAACTGGTGCGGGCGATATCCCCGGCCAGCGGGCCGATGGTGTCGACACAGCCGAAGATCACGTCGTCGTAATCCTCGTCGGGAATGGCGTTGCGCTCGACCAGCGCGCGCAACACATGGGCGCCCAGGTCGGCGGCGTGGATCTGGCTCAGACCACCCTTGCGCCGCCCGGTGGGCGTACGCAGGGCATCGACGATATAAGCTTCAGGCATGGTCTACCTCGGTATAAAAATTAAGATCAGGCACAGTCGTCGACGCCGACCGAAAAGCCGTAATGCCAGTCATCTGAGAAACTCCAGCAAACCTGCTCTACGTAGCAGCTGGCGAAGCCTGCGTTCGGCTGCGTAGCAGTCGTGAAATCAGTCGACGCGGTACTCAAGGAAAATCGCGAACTCAGGTTTTACGACTGCTTCGCAGCCGAACGCAGGCTTCGCCAGCTGCTACGGATCGGTATTACGGCAAGCCGTGCTCCTACAGGATCTTGATCAAAAGGTACTGCTCGCACCCAGCGCAGGGTTGCCGTCAAACAACGCCGCACGAATCCGTCCTTTGTGGCGGCCGCGATCGCCCCAGACCTTGTCCAGGGCCCAGGCGCGTTTCATGAACAGGTGCAAGTCGACTTCCCAGGTGTACCCCATGGCGCCGTGGGCCTGGATGGTGTTCTTCGCAGCCAGCATCGCTGCTTCCGCCGTTGCCAGCTTGGCGTGGGACACCAGCACGTCCTGCCCCGGTTGCTGCTCGGCCAGCACATAAGCGGCGCGATACAGCGGGCCTTTGGCGAACTCGATCTGCACCGCAACGTTGGCCATCAAATGTTTGACCGCCTGGAACGAACCCACCGGTTTGCCGAACTGCTTGCGCTCGAAGGTGTAGTCCACTGCCAGGTCGACCATGCGCTTGGCCAACCCCAGCAGTTGCGCGGCACTGGCGAGGGCGCCACGATTGAAGGCGGCTGCCCACAAGCGCCGGCCCTGTTCGCCGCTGGCCACGCAAGTAGCGGGAGTCGGCGTCCACTCGACCTGGAACAACTGGCGACTCGGGTCGACCGACTCGTTGCGGGTCAGGCGTACGGCATCACGCTCCAGTACGTGCACTTCGTCGCCATTGGCCAGCAACAGCAGATCGGCGACATGGGCATCGCTGACCAGCGGATTGCCTGGCTCGGAAACCGCGAGACGCGCACGGCCCTCGGCCACTCGCGACAGCCATTTCTGCTTGAGTGGCGCGTGTTGCTCATCCAGGGCGGCGAGCAACGGCACGCCGACCAGCATGGTGTCCACCAGCGGTTCGGGCAGCCCGGCGTAACCGCATTCCTGGGCGATCAGCACGAAGTCCAGCTCATTCATGCCCATGCCGTCCTGTGCCTCGGGCACGGTCAGGGCGGTCAGGCCCAGTTCCACCAGTTGCGCCCAGAGTTGCTCACTGCGCCCGCTGTCGCTCTGCCACAGGTCGCGAATGCGTTCCGGGGTGACTTCGTTGATCAGGAAGCTGCGGACGTTGTCCTGAAACAGCAGTTGGTCGCGGCTGAAACTAAAGTCCATGGTCTATTCCTCAGGCACGCGGCATGCCGAGCATGCGTTCGGCAATGATGTTGCGCTGGATCTCGTTGGTGCCGGCGTAGATCGGCCCGGCCTGGGCAAACAGGAAACCTTCCAGCCAATGGCCGACGTCACCGGCGGCCGGGGCTTGCGGCAGCAGCTCGCCACGCAACCCGAGAATGCTCATGGCGGTGTCGTGCATGCGCTGGTCGAGCTCCGACCAGAAGATTTTGTTGGTCGACGACTCCGGCCCGATCTTGCCGCCCTGCACCAGTTGCGAGGCGGTCATGTAGGTGCTCAGGGTGTAGGCCTCGGCATCGAGCCAGGCGCGCATCACTGCCTCACCGATGGCCGGGTCGCGGTCGGCCTGCTCACGGTTGGCCAGGTACAGCTGCACCAGACGCTTGGCGGTTTCCTGGAAGCGTGCCGGCGAACGCAGCAGCAAACCGCGCTCGAAACCGGCGGTGGACATCGCCACGTGCCAGCCCATGCCCTCGCCACCGAGGGCGTTTTCCACCGGGACTTTTACGTCGTCGAAGAAGATCTCGGCAAAACCCGGCAAACCGTTGAGCTGCGGGATCGGCCGTACGGTGATGCCCGGCGTGTCCAGCGGCAGCAGGACGAAGGTCAGGCCGTGATGACGCTGGGACTGCGAGTCGGTACGGAAAATGCCGAACGCCCAATCGGCCCACACCGCGCGGGTCGACCATGTCTTCTGGCCGTTGATCACGTAGTGGTCGCCCACCCGTTCAGCCTTGGAACGGATCGCCGCCATATCGGAACCGGCACCCGGCTCGGACCAGGCCTGGGCCCAGACGTCTTCGCCTGTGGCCATGCGCGGCAGAAAGCGTGCCTTTTGTTCAGCGCTGCCGTACTCCATCAGGGTCGGGCCGAGCAGGAAGATACCGTTCTGGTTGACCCGTGCCGGCGCCCCGGAACGATAGTATTCCTCTTCGAAAATCAGCCACTCGATCAGGTCGCAGCCGCGTCCGCCGAGTTCGGTCGGCCAGGTGACCATGCCCCAACGGCCTTCATTGAGCTTGGCTTCCCACGCCCGATGCTGGGCAAAGCCAGGCTCGGTGTCGAACGATTGCAGCGGTTCACTCGGTACATTGGCCGCCAGCCAGGTCCGTGCCTCGGCACGAAAGGCCTGCTGGGCCAGGGTATAGGTCAGGTCCATGGATATGCCTTCAGCCGTTGAATCGGGCATCGCGTTTCTCGACGAACGAGTCGCGTGCTTCCTGAGAGTCCAGTGAGCGGTAGGCTTCGAGGGTGAAGCCCTGCTCCCAGCGGTATTTGTCTTCCAGATTGCCGTCTTCGATGCCGGTCAGCGCCTCCTTGGCCAGGCTGATCATGCCGGGGCTCTTGGCGGCGATGGTGCGGGCGATCTGCAACGCGGCGTCGCGCAAGTCTTCGCGCTTGACCACGCGCTCCACGGCGCCCAGGCGGTAAGCCTCGGCGGCGTCGATCGGCTCGCCCGTGAAGTACATGTGGCGGACCTTCTGCACCGGGAACAGGCGCTGCAAATGCGCGCCGCCGCCCATGGCCCCGCGATCCACTTCCGGCACGCCAAAGGTGGCGCACTCGGCAGCGACGATGATGTCGGCAGCGCCGCAGATACCAATGCCGCCGCCCAGCACGAAGCCGTGCACGGCGACGATCACCGGTTTCGGGTTGCGGTGGATGGCCTTGAAGCTGTCGTAGTTGCCCTTGTTCACCGCGACGATCAGGTTGCCGTCGGCGGCCAGTTCCTTGATGTCGACCCCGGCGCAGAAGCCGCGACCTTCGGCACGAATCACGATCACCCGTACGTCGCTGTTACGGCCCAGGCCCTCGATTTCGCCGGCGATATCGGCCCAGCCCTGGTTGTTGAAGGCGTTGACCGGTGGCCGGTTGAACACCAGTTCGGCAATGCCGTGTTCGATGCTGACGCTAAATGGTTTCATGGTTTCCTTCCTTCACAATGCATGGCCCCTTACGACACACGGCGGCACAGCTCGCCCAGGCGCGCTTCGGCGTCGCGGACGATCTGTTCAATCAATTGGGCGCAGCTGGGCAAGCTGTCGATGGATGCGGCGATCTGTCCGGCAGGCAACACGCCTGCGGCCGGTTGCCCGTCGACCATGGCTTTCTGGATCACCATCGGCGCGTTGGCGGCCATGATGCTTTGCGCGGCGGTCAGCTCTCCCGCACCGCGCATCTTCAGCGCGCTGGTCAGCAGCTGGATCAGGCTCATGCCCGTGTGGCGGCGGTAGGCCAAACCACTCTGCAAGGCCAGCAACAGGCGCTTGAGGCCGCCGCTGTTTTCCAGCTGGTTGAGCAATTCGTTGCGGATCATCCGTTGCGGCATGCCGTCGATGGCGCGGCTGATGATGATCGCCGCCGGGTCCTTGACCGCCAGGTAACGGGCCAGTGTTTCCTGCGGCACCGGGCTGTCGGCGCACATCAAAAACCGCGTGCCCATGGCGATGCCTTCGGCACCGTAGGCCAGCGCCGAAACCAAACCTTTGCCATCCTTGAAGCCGCCTGCCGCCACCACGGGCACCGACACTGCATTGACCACTTGATCGAGCAGCAACGAAGTCGGCACGGAACCGGAGTGTCCCCCACCCTCGCCGCCCTGTACGGTCACCGCATCGGCGCCCATTTCCACGGCCTTCTGCGCATGTTTGAGCGCACCGACGGTGGGAATGCACACCACGCCGGCGTCCTTCAAACGGCTGATCATCTGCTTGCCCGGCGAACGGCTGTAGCTGACCGCCCGGACTTTGTGGCGCAACACCAGCTCGACGATCTCGCCGGCATTGGCCTGGTACATGTGGAAATTCACCCCGAACGGCTGATCGGTCAGGCGTCGGGTTTCGATAATCGCCGCTTCCATCTGCTGCGGTTCGATGGTCGCCCCGGCGAGAAAACCGAAGCCGCCGGCATTGCCCGTGGCCGCCACCAGTTTCGGGTCGGCGACCCAGCCCATGGCGGTCTGGATGATCGGGTAGCGGCAACCGAGCAGTTCGGTCAGGCGGGTATTCAACAAAATCGCCATGCTCACGCCTCGCCCGTTTTGCGCTGGGAACTGGCCATGGCCTTGGCGTCGTAGCCGCCGAGGCGGTCGCCGGACACCAGTTCATTGTGGGCGTGGGCGAAGTGATGCAGGCCGAACACCATGTCCATGGTCGCGCGCTTGCCCATCAGGTCTTCGGCGTTGTTCACCGCTTGCTTGCTCAGTTGCAGGCCCAGGCGCGGCATCTGGGCGATGCGCCCGGCGATGTCGAGAGTCTGCTGTTCCAGCTCGTCGCCCGGCACCACCCGATTGAGCATGCCCATCTGATAGGCACGCGGTGCCGGCATGCGCTCGCCGAGAAACAGGAATTCCTTGGCGATGCGCGGGTTCAATTCATGCACGTGGGCGAAATACTCGACCCCGGGAATGCCCATGCGCACCACCGGATCGGCGAAGTAAGCATCCTCGCTGGCAACGATCAGGTCGCAGACCCAGGCCAGCATCAGCCCACCGGCAATGCACGCGCCCTGGACCATGGCGATGGTCGGCTTGGGCATTTCGCGCCAGCGGCGGCACATGCCCAGATAGACTTCCTGCTCGCGGGCATAGAGAAACTCGCCACCCGGTTTGTTGGTGTGATCGTACCAAAGGCTCGCCCGATCGAACGTCTTGTCGACGTCACGCCCCGGCGTGCCGATGTCATGCCCGGCGGAGAAATGCTTGCCGGCACCACGCAACACGATGACCTTCACTTCATCGTCATCGCAGGCCCGGCGAAACGCCGCGTCCAGCGCATAGGTCATCTGCGAGTTCTGCGCGTTGTGGTACTCGGGGCGGTTCATGGTGACGATTGCCACCGCGTCGCGCACTTCGTACAGGACCACTTCGGCCTCGTTCTTGTCGTTATGTTCAGCCATCACTTGTCTCCGAAAATGCGGGCGCTCAGCGCTGGCCTGGTGGGTTGTCTTTAAGCTGCAGGGCGCGCAGGTTGTGCGGGTCCAGACGCTGGATCAGTTGCAATTGCTCGGCCGTCGGCGCCGCGGTGGTCGGGCAATCGTCCGGCACGTGCAGCTCGAAGCCGGTGTTGTCCCGGACCTGCGCTGCCGTCACGCCGGGGTGCAACGAACGAATGCGCATCTGCCGCTGCGGGCCCTGGAAATCCAGCACGCACAGATCGGTGATGATCAGGCGGATGTCGATGTCGTCCAGCGACCAGCCCCGCGCCAGGCGGGCCGGGTTGTAGCCGACCGAGGCGACCATATCGACCTCGCCTTCGACGAACACCCGGCGGTTATGGTTCGGCACGCAGAACGAGTTGGCGTGGCTGATCGAGTTGCCGGGAAAACCGCGCACGCCGAGCATCTGCGCCTTGGGTTTGGCGTAGTCGCCGATGCAGGAAATGTTGGCTTGACCGTAACGGTCGATCTGGGTCGGGCCGACCAGGGCATGGCGCTTGCCGCCCCAGACGTTGTCGAAAATCCGCGAGAAGCCCATCCAGCTGTCGCGCTTGGGCTCGTAGCCCTTGCGCGCGCCCAAAGGCACCGGTTCGGCGACCATGTAGGCTTCGGAGTCGGTCATCAGCAGTTGCGGGTTGCTGGTCAGCATGGCCAGCGACGCCGCCAGGCGCGGGATCACGCCGATGCCGGAGGCCAATACTTCGCCGTCTTCGCGCCAGGCTTCAGAGGCCGCGCAGATCATCAACTCTGCGAGGCTGTAATCAGTAGTGCTCATCGGAAGGCTCCCTTAGAAAATCGGCAACGGCAGTTCACGGATCGCAGCCAGGCCGCCAACCTTGTCCAGGTACTGTTCGTGGGTGCAGTCGACGTAGTCGCGCACGTACCCTTCCCAGCCATCGGCCGCCTGCACCGTGGCGTTGTAGGCCTTGAAGTGCGCGACGTCGAAACCGTACAGCGGCGCACAGGACGACGGATGCGCCCCGCCCGGCACGTGGGCCACGGCAGTAGTCAGGTTGCGTTCCCAGAACACTTGATGGGCGTGGGCGCTGTCCTGATGGAAATACTCGCTGTCCACCAGCTCATCGCAGGTCACGTAGCTGTGGGTCGCGGCCCGCACGAACAGGTCGTCCATGTAGTGATCCGGGCCGCTGATCTGGCACACGCCGCGTTTGTCGGCGCGGTCGACATGCACCAGCGCCGCGTCGAGCTTGAGCGCCGGCATGGCCACCCAATCCTTGCCATCGGCATAGGGCGAGGCGATCAACTTGATCTGGCGGTTGTGGCGCAGCACGTCGGTGCCCAGGCCAACGGCGGTCGGAATGAACGGCACATTCATCGCCGCCGCCCGCAAGCCGAGCAGCAGCATGCCTTCGTCGATTTCCATCACTTCCAGCGCTGCTTCCTGACGCGCCTTGCGGAAGTACGGCTCCAGCGGAATGAAATCCAGAGACACGAAGGCGAACACCAGTTTCTTGATCTTGCCGGCGGCGCAGAGCATGCCGACGTCCGCACCACCGTATGCAACAACAGTTAGCTCCTTGAGGTCCGAGCGCAGAATCTCGCGCACCAGCGCCATCGGCTTGCGGCGCGGGCCCCAGCCACCGATACCGATGGTCATGCCGTCACGCAGTTGGCCGACGATCTCGGCAGTGCTCATTTGCTTGTCCATCGTCTTGTTCCTCATTGGCGACCGACACTGAAGTCGTGGCCCCAGTGGCTGACCACGGTGCTTTCGAACGGCGTGTGGCGGTCCCAGTCGACCACCAGGCCATCGCAGCCGTATTCCAGGTCAAATCCGGACGGGGTCTTGATATAGAAAGAAATCATCTGGTCGTTGGTGTGCTGGCCGAGGGTGGCCGACAGCTTCACGCCGTTGGCGTGGACGCGGTCCAGGGCACGGCCGACTTCGTCCAGCGCGTTGACCTCGACCATCATGTGCACGCAACCGTGGGGCATCGGGCACTCGAAAATCGCCAGCGAGTGGTGGCGGCCGTTGTTGCAGTGCAGGAAGTGAATGCGCTTTTGCGGCTCGGCCGGGTCCGGGGTGAAACGGACTTTCATCAGGTCCGACAGGCCGAAACCCATCACCTGCTCGTAGAAGTCGCGGCAGCGTTCGAAGGCTGGTGCCGGCAGTACGACGTGGCCCATGCCAAGGTCGTTGGTGACAAAACCTTTGACGCCCACCGGCGAGACGAAACGGGCGAAGTCCTGCAACGGACCCCAGAAAATTTCGTGGCGGTTGCCATCCGGATCGCTGAAGTGCACCAGTTCCTGGACCTTGCGCAGCTCCGCTTCGGCGGCGGTGCCACGGGTCACTTGTACGTCGGCCTGTTGCAGCTCGCTGACCGCCTGTTCCAGCGCCGCCTTGCCGGCCACTTCCCAGCCGCAGGCACCGAAGCTGTTCTCGGCATTCTTCTGCACGAGGATGCGGTAATGACGTTCGTCCATTTTCAGGTACAGAAGCTCATCGTCGCCACTGACCATCATGCCCAGCACCTGGCTTGCGTAGTGGCGCCATTGCGCCAGGTCGCTGGACAGCAGGGTGACGTAACCCAGACCACGGATATCCATGGATGCACTCCTCGTTTTTCTCAGGCGGTGCCGCCCTTCGGCTACTGCCGGGGGAGACTTTATGTAGGGCCTATTCAAACGGGTTCGGGGAGGGGCAACATCGTCCAATGGGACTAGCGGATTTGATGGGGTTCACGCATCAAAACTGTGGGGGCGGGCTTGCTCCGGGCGGCGTTCCGACGAAGGCGGTGTGTCAGTCAACATAGATGTTGAATGTGCCGGCCTCTTCGCGAGCAAGCCCGCTCCCACAGGGGATTGGTGCAGGCATAAAAAAACGGGCCTTGGGGACCCGTTGGAAAGTTGGCCTGACGTCCGTGCCAAGCCTGAAAAACCTGTAGCAGCTGCCGAAGGCTGCGTCCGAGTGCGCAGCGCTCGCAACCTGGCAAACCGAGTCCGTCCAGAAACACCGCCTATTGCCCTTTTGCGAGTGCTGCGCACTCGGACGCAGCCTTCGGCAGCTGCTACAGTTTTGCGCTATCTCAAATCAGCCCTTACGAAAATGCGGGATCACCTTCTCGCCAATATTCTTCAGGGTCTCCAGCTGCGCCCACTGCGGCACGGTGCCCATCTGGCAGATGAACAGAATTTCGTCGGCGCCGGCGTCGATCAGGCGCTGCACATAATTGATGCAATCCTCGACGGTGCCGTAGGCGTGGTTCGGGTTCATCATGGCCATGGTCGGGTCGGAGAAGTCGACGCTGACTTCTTCGGAGGCGAAGCGCGACTTGATCACGCTCTGGCCGTTGCCATCGACGAAGGTGTCGTCTTTCCACTTCTGCGGGTCCGGACGCTCGCCGCCGCCGTACCAGTAACCGAGGGATTCCATGAAGTAACGCTGGCCACGGATACCGATGCGGCGCGCTTCTGCGTTGTCGTCCAGCACGATGGCCGGGCACAGCGCGGCGATGTGACGGTTAGGACGGAAACCGACCTGCTTCTTCTCATCGCGGTTGTCATAGGCCGCGTGATACACCTCGACCTTCTTGGCGATTTCTTCCGGGCCACCGAAGCCCAGCACCAGCGCGCCCATGCCGCGACCGCCGGCATTTTTCAGCGACTCGGTGTTGGTGCACGCCAGGTACATCGGCGGGTGCGGATCCTGGTAAGGCTTTGGATGGATCGGGCGCTTGGGGATCTGCACGAAGTCGCCGTTGTGCTCTATTTCGTCCTGCACGAACATTTTCGGGATCAGGTACATCATCTCGTCAATCTGCGGCTGCAAGGTCGCCAGGTCGTAGCCGAAAGTACCGGCTTCCTGCTGGGTGCCGCCCTTACCCACACCGAAGTGCACTCGGCCCCTGGATAGCAGATCGAGGGTGGCGATGCGCTCGGCGACTTTGACCGGATGGTTCATCGCTGGCGGCAGGCAGACCACACCGTGGCCGATGCCGATGCGCTCGGTTTTACCGGCCACGAACGCCAGCATGGTTTCCGGCGCGGACATGTGCGAGTAGTTGCTCAGCGCGGTGTGTTCCACGCACCAGAAGGTGTCGAAGCCGAGCTTGTCGGCGAGCACGGCCTGCTCGACGGTGTCTTCGAAAATCTTGCGGTCGCCTTCGCGGCTGGAGTCCACCGTCTGGGCTTCGTAAATCAGGGAAAATTTCATGGTTGATCCTTGTGCTTATTTGGATGCGCAGTCGGCGCCGTAGACCTTCGCCTTACCGTCAATGCTCGTGCATCGACGGGGCGCTCGAATCACGCAAACGGACTAGCCCGCCTCATAGAAAAAGAGCAGGTAAAAAAGTCAGAGGAAAAAGTCGTTGCTGTCCTGACCCATGCTGACCCCGCCAAGGTTCCAGGCGTATTTGGCCGGGCTGTTGGCGACGTGGGCACGACCGGTGTGGATGTCGCGGAATGCACGGTTGATCGGATGGCTGCGGAAGATCGTTGAAGCACCGCTGTTGAACATCAGGTCGCCAACGGCCTTGGCGCACTTGTCGGCCACCAGCGCCGAGTCGTAACGCATCTTCACCCGCTCCGGCATGCTCAACGGCTCACCCTTCTGCGCACGCTCCAGCATCAGGGTGAAGTTGCGATGCAGCACGGTCTTGCACTCGTCGACGCAGACCATGGCATTGGCCAGCGACGATTGCGCAGCCGGGTCCTGGACCATTTTGCGACCGTCATTGACCCCGACCCGGGCGCGGTTGTGCTCGACAAACTGATCCACCGCGCCTTGCAGGGCACCGATGGCCGAGGACGAAACCGCACGCACGAAAATCTGCCCGAATGGCAGGCGGAACAAGGGCGCTGTGTTCACCGCATTGCCCGGACTGTTTTGCATGAAACCGTCGAACGCGCGATGGGTGCGGTACTCGGGAACGAAGGCGTTTTCCACCAGAACGTCGTGGGATCCGGTGGCTTCCAGACCCATCACGTTCCAGTTGTCGAGAATCTGGTAGTCACTGCGCGGCACCAGGAACGTCCGATAATCCGGCGCCCCGCCCGCTTCTTCCGACGGCACCAGCGCGCCGAGGAACGCCCACTCGCAATGCTTGCTGCCGGAGGAAAAACCCCAGCGCCCGCTCAACTTGAAACCACCCTCGACCCGCTCGACCTTGCCCACCGGCATATAGGAAGAGGAGATCAGCACGCTGGAGTCACTACCCCAGACATCCTGGGCCGCGCGGTCGTCGAACAGCGCCAGTTGCCAGTTGTGGATCGCTACCACACCCAGCACCCAGGCCGAGGACATGCAGCCTTCAGCGAGCGTCATCTGGACGTCGAAAAAGTCCTTGGGCTCCAGTTCATAGCCTTCCCAACGGGACGGTTGCAGGATGCGAAAGAACCCGGCGTCGTGGAAATCCTTCAGGGTTTCTTCAGGCAACTGCCCGGTTTGCGCGGCGTTCAGGGCGCGTTCACGCAGGATCGGCACCAACTCGCGGGCACGTTGGCTCAGACGCTGGCGAATCAGGTCTTGGTTGAGCATTTTTATTGTTCTCCTTTGTTCACCCCATCCGCCGGGGCGCGCGTGCAACGGGGCGGGTGTAGTGCCCCTACGCTCGCATTCAAGCAATGCGCAACAGAGTGGACATCCCTCAAACGGACCATGTGGGATTGGGGAATGGGTATCAGGGGGGTGTATCTGAAAGCGATGTGTTGCTTGGCAGGCGATATGGATTTTTGAGGGTGTACATATCCGTTTCTGCGGTAACGGCCGCCAATAGTTCGGCCCTTACGGCGGGTCACCTTGTAGGAGCGAGCTTGCTCGCGATGGAGGTCAACGATGATGCGGGGAGCCTGACACCCTGCGGTGCTCTCAGGTTTTTCGCGAGCAAGCTCGCTCCTACAGAGCCCGCCGCCATCGACCATCCATGGCCGGGGGCGGCTAACCCGAGGCGGCCTACCGGCCGGCCTGGTTGTTGGGTTCGTTCGTCTGTGAGGTACATGTCGACTGGCCGGCCGCCATCGCGAGCAAGCTCGCACAGTATTTACGGCGAACACCAATTATTCGAACCACACCAAACCTGTGGGAGCGGGCTTGCCCGCGAAGAGGCCGGCACATCTGACATTGATGCTGGCTGACAGACCGCCATCGCAGGCAAGCCAGCTCCCACAGGGTCAAAGTACATCCGCCAGATTCAGGTCGGCTGTCAGGCCGCCTTCGCTGGCAAGCCAGCTCCCACAGAAGAGCAAAGGCAGATCGGCGTACACCCACGCTTTTCACCACTCATCAGGCCGAGCGTTAGCTCGCCTGCAGCTTTTGATCTTGATCCACCCGCCCCCTCGGCAGGCTGAGCGGAGGTGTTCATCCGGGGATTGGCGCGCAGCGCCGTTCGACGCAGTCGAACTCATTGCATGTAGGTCGAAGCGAAGCCGACCGGAGGGCAATGCCCCCGGATGAATACCGGAGCGAAGGAACCCCGAGCCTCAGCGAGGGGCCGTACGTAAGGGGTGAGACTTTTTGGTTCCTTTTGTGTCGTTTGACAAAAGGGACTCGCCGTAAGGGCGAAACCATAAGCCGCCGTTACCGCAGCAACGGATATGTAAACAACACTACAACAGCCTGGTCGGCCCAGAGGCCGCCAAGGCCTAGTCCCCTCGGACGATGTGACGACTGGACGTCAGAGCAAGAATCCATCGCACTCCCCAACCAACAAAAAGGCCCAGTGCGATGAACGACGTCAATCTCAAAGCCGACATGCTCCAGGCCATGCGCCGCCTGGCCAAGTCAGTCACCATTATCAGCACCAGCAACGGCACCGAACGCTTCGCCATGGCCGCCACCGCGGTCGACTCCCTGAGCACCGAACCGCCATCGCTGCTGATCTGCGTCAACAAGACCGCCTCCCCCCACGCCGCACTGGCAACCGGCGCGGACTTCTGCGTGAACATCCTCGGCGTAGAACAACAAGACCTGGCCAACCTGTGCAGCGGTGCGATCAAGGGCGAAGCACGCTTCGACCGGGGCAACTGGCTGACCAGCCCCGGCGGAATTCCTTACCTGGGTGATGCGCAGTCGGCGATCCTCTGCCGCCAGGACGGTCACTTCAGCTACGGCACCCACACCGTATTCATCGGACGCATCCTGCAGATCCACACCACCACCGAAATCACCCCGCTGGTCTACCTCGACGGCAGCTACACCACCACCGCGAAACCCGCACCTTCTCTCGCTGCTGCTGGCTGAGGCCCGAACATGAACAGCCTGAACGGGTTGACGGCGTTGCGAGTGAACAGCGCCGACCAGTTGCCATGGGATGACCGCTGCGACTTACTGATTGTCGGGTTTGGCGGTGCCGGCGCCTGTGCCGCCATCGAAGCCAGTACTCGCGGCTTGTCGGTGCTCGCACTGGATCGCTTCGAGGGCGGCGGCGCCACGGCGCTCAGTGGTGGCGTGGTCTATGCCGGCGGCGGTACGCCACATCAGCGTCAGGCTGGCTATGAAGACACCAGCGAAGCCATGTTCAATTACCTGCGTCAGGAAGTCGGCGAAGCGGTCAGCCAAGAGACGTTGCGCAATTTCTGCGACGCCAGCCGCGGGCAACTGGCTTGGCTGGAACAACAGGGCGCAGCGTTCGAGGCCAGCGTGCCACCGCATAAAACCTCGTACCCGAGTGACCAGTACTACCTCTATTACTCCGGCAACGAAGCCGTGCCGGCCTATGCCGCCAGCGCCAAGCCGGCGCCCCGTGGCCACCGCACCAAAGGCCGGGGCATGTCCGGCGCCAGCCTGTTCGCCCCGCTCAAGGCCAGCGCCTTGCGTAATGGCGCGCGCCTGCGCAGCCAGTGCGAAGTGCGGCGACTGGTACTCGATCTCGACGACAAGGTCATCGGCGTCGAAGCCTGGCAGTTGCCGTCGGGTAGTCGCGCCGCCAAACAACATGCGCGCCTGTCGCGCTGGGCCACCGCCATTCATATGTACGCTCCGGCGTTGGCCGACCGCTTGCGCGCCCGTCAGCGCCGCATCGAACAGACCAACGCCATTCGCCAATTGATTCGCGCCGAACAGGCGGTGTTGCTGAGCAGCGGCGGCTTTATCTTCAATCGTGATCTGGTGCGCCAACACGCACCGCAGTACCTGGCCGGTCTGCCGCTGGGCGCCACCGGGTGCAATGGCAGCGGCATCGCCCTGGGCCAGAGCGCCGGTGGCAGCGTGGCGCGCATGGACAAGGTCAGTGCCTGGCGTTTCATCAATCCGCCACTGGCCTGGGCTCGCGGGCTGATCGTCAATGCTCGCGGACAGCGTTACGCCAACGAAGAAATCTACGGCGCGACCCTCGGTCACGCCATGGTCGAAGAGCAGGACGGCCGCGCCATTCTGATTCTCAATAGGGCGCTGGTTCGAGAAGCACTCAGTCAGGTTGGCCCCGGCAAAGTCTGGAATTTCCAGCGCCTGCCGGTGTTGCTCAACCTGCTGTTCAATGCCAGGCGCAACAACAGCCTGGCCGGCCTGGCCAAACGCTGCAATCTGCCGCCGGAACTGCTGCGCCAGAGTGTCGAACGCTATTGCCGCGCGGCACGGGGTGAGGTCGCCGACGAGTTCGGCAAGTCCGCCGCGATGCTCGCCAACCTCGAACAGGGCCCGTGGTACGCCCTCGACCTGTCTTTCGACAGCAATCTCTTCCCCTGCCCGGTCATCACCCTGGGCGGGCTGAAGGTCTGCGAAGACAGCGGTCGGGTGCTGGACCACGCCGGCCAGCCAATAAACGGTCTGTACAGCGCCGGGCGCAATGCGGTCGGGGTCGCTTCCAACCTGTATGTCTCCGGCCTGTCCCTGGCCGACTGCATTTATTCCGGTCGCCGGGCTGCCGCCCACGTGGCCGACCAATTCGCACTTCAAACCGCACGATCAGGAGAACAACAATGCAACGTGTAGAAGGCAAAGTCTGCATCATCACCGGCGCCGCCAGCGGCATCGGTCGCGAAGACGCTCTGCTGCTGGCTCGCGAAGGCGCCAAAGTGGTACTGACCGACCTCAATGAAGAGGCCGGTCGCCAGGTGGCTGCGCAAATCGGCGCCAACGCGCTGTTCATCCGCCACGACATCGCCAGCGAAAGCGATTGGCAACACGTGGTCAAGACCACCGTCGAACACTTCGGCCGTCTCGATGTACTGGTCAACAACGCCGCGATCCTGGCCCTGGGCAGCATCGAAGACACCACGCTGGAACTGTGGCAGAAAGTGCAGAAGATCAACGGCGAAGGCTACTTCCTCGGCTGCAAGTACGCGATCCAGGCGATGAAGGAAACCGGTGGCGGCTCGATCATCAACATGTCGTCGGTGGCCGCGCTGGGTGCGATGCCGATGTTCTGCGCTTACTCGGCGTCCAAAGGCGCGGTGGCGGCGATGACCCGTTCCATTGCCCTGCACTGCAAGCAGCAGGGCTACCGCATCCGCTGCAACAGCGTGCACCCCGATGGCGTGAACACGCCGATGACCCAGGCCCTGGCCGGTGGTCAGCCGATCCCGCAGGAAGCGCTGGACCAGGACCCGATGAACCGCATGGCGGCACCACGGGATATCGCCAACGTGGTGCTGTTCCTCGCCACCGACGAGTCGCGGTTCGTCAACGGTGCCGAGATCCGCGTCGACAACGCCCAACTGATCAGCGGGCTCTGAGGTCGAGGTGAACATGGGCACGCAACAACAGAACCTGACCCCGGCCGAACACACGACGGCAAGCGTCTCATTGCAAGTGTGCGCGGTGATCGACGAGACCGCTGACGCGCGCTCGCTGGTGCTGGACGTACCGCCAAACCTGCGTGAGCGCTTTCGCTACAAACCGGGCCAGTTCCTGAGTTTTCGCGTGCCCTTCGCCGGCAAACTGTTGACCCGCTGCTATTCCATGGCCAGTTCACCGCTTGCGGACGCGCTGCCCAAGGTTACGGTGAAACGGGTCGATGGTGGCCGGGTATCGAACTGGATGAACGAAGTCCAGGTCGGCGACTGGCTGGAAGTGCTGCCACCGGCCGGGCATTTCTGCCTGAGCCCGCAGGCGGACACCGAAAAGCCCCTGGTCCTGTTCGGGGGCGGTTCGGGTATCACCCCGGTGTTTTCCATTCTCAAATCAGTACTCCATAGCAGTCGGCGGCCGATCAAATTGATCTACGCCAACCGCGATGAGGCGTCGGTGATTTTCAAGGACGAGCTGTGCCGGTTGATCAAGGCGCATCCTGATCAACTGCACGTGGTGCACGTCCTCGACTCGGTGCAGGGTTTCCTGACGGACCATCAGGTCCGTCATCTGCTGCGCGGATCGGCCGGTGGCGACTACTTCATCTGCGGGCCGGGCCCCTTCATGGACACTGTGGAGCGCACGCTGCTGGCGCTGGGCGAAGCGGCCGAGCGGATCCATGTCGAGCGTTTCGTCTCGCCGCCGGACCCCGATGAACTGTTGGCCGAAGAGGCCCTCGCCCGCGAGGCGGCGATGGGGTCGCAGTGCGAGGCGCTGATCGTCGAGCTCGACGGCCAGCAACACGAAATTGCCTGCCGCCCCGGCGACACCTTGCTGCAAAGTTGCAAAACGGCTGGCCTCGACGTGCCGTCGTCCTGTGAAGAGGGTTTTTGCGGGGCCTGCATGTGTGTGGTCAAGGAAGGTGAGGTCCAGTTGGCGCGCAACGACGTGCTGACCCCCAAGGAACTGGCCGACGGCTGGACCCTGGCCTGCCAGAGCCGACCGACGGGTGCCCGGGTACGCCTGAAATTCCCGGATTGAGGGTACGCTCCTACGGGGGAATGCGGTCCATTGTGGGAGCGGGCTTGCTCGCGAAGGGGGCGGCAGCCTCGACATCATCGTTGTCTGACACACCGCCTTCGCGAGCAAGCCCGCTCCCACAGTTGAAATGTGCACGACGGGGGATCTGTTGCTTAGTCTCAACGGACGATCACTCAGGCCCGGTCTGCAGTTAGACTCGGCCACAGCATTAGCCCACAACAATAAAGAGGTGCAGTTATGGCTCGTTTGCAGAATAAGGTCGCGGTGGTCACCGGCGGCGCTTCGGGTATCGGTCTGGCCTGCGTGCGCCGTTTCGCTGCCGAAGGCGCACAAGTGGTCGGGCTGGACATCGGCAGCGCACCGGCAGACTTTCCCGGCCTGTTCATGACCCTGGACGTGCGCGACGAAGCGCAGGTGCAGCAGGTCATGCAAGAAGTCATCAGCCGCTTCGGGCGCATCGATGTACTGGTCAACGCCGCCGGCGTTGCCGACCAGGGCAGCGTGACCCAGACCACCACCGCCAACTGGCAACGGGTGATGGACATCAACCTGACCGGCAGCATGCTCACCAGCAAATACGCGCTGGCGTCGATGGTTGAACAACGCAATGGCTCGATCATCAATGTCGGTTCGATCTTCGGCCTGCAGGGCTGCGACGGCAACGTGGCTTATAACGTGTCCAAGGGCGGCATCAACCAGCTGACCCGCTCGATGGCCATCGACTACGGCTACGCCAACGTTCGCGTCAACGGTCTGTGCCCGGGCCTGATCGAAACGCCGATGACCAGCATGGTCCGTGACAATGACGCGTTCCACGCGTTTTTCGCCTCGCAGCACATGCTCAGCCGCTCCGGGCAACCGGAAGAAGTGGCCAACGTCGCGCTGTTCCTGGCCTCGGACGAAGCGTCCTTTGTCAGCGGCCAGATGATCGCCGTGGACGGTGGTTTCTCCGCCGGTCGCCGTTTCGCCCCGCCCGCCCAGTAATTCGTTATCCGGCCGGGCGCCCTGCCCGGCCTACTCCCTTTTTCGTATTTGTCTTCTAACCGGGGAGGCCCCATGCCGCCTGTCGCCACCGCACTGACCATCGCTCAACTGTTCGCCAACGCTGCCCAGGCCTACGGCGACCGCCCGGCCATCGAGGACGCGGGCCACGTCATCAGCTACCGACAACTGGACCAACTGCGCCGCCAGGCTGCCCGCGCCCTGCTGGCCCTCGACGTACAGGTCGGGGACCGCGTGGGGATCTGGGCGCCCAACCTGTGGGAGTGGATTGTCGCCGCCGGAGCCCTGCAAAGTGTCGGCGCCGCCCTGGTGCCGCTCAATACCCGGATGAAGGGCAGCGAGGCCGGCTACATCCTGCGCGAAAGCGGCACCTGTGTGCTGTTTGCCATCGGCGAATTCCTGGGCGCGGACTACCCCGGCATGCTGGCGTCGGAAGACCTGCCTGAGCTGCGCCACATCGTCAGCCTGCGCGGTGCCAACTCGGGAACACTGGCCTGGGAACGGTTTATGGACCTGGGGGTCGACGTACCGCACCTGGCCTTGCGCACCCGCGAACAGAGCGTTGGCCCACAAGCCTTGTCCGACGTGCTCTTCACCTCGGGCACCACCGGAAAACCCAAGGGCGTAATGACCAGCCACGGCCAGAACCTGCGCATCGTGCGGGACTGGAGCGATATCGTCGGTTTGCGTGAGAGCGATCGCTACCTGATCGTCAATCCGTTCTTCCACTCCTTCGGCTACAAGGCCGGTTGGCTGGCCGCCTTGATGCGAGGCTGCACCCTCCTGCCGCAGCAAGTGTTCGACGTGCAGGCCGTGCTCGAATGCGTGCAACGGGAACGCATCACCGTATTGCCCGGGCCACCGACGCTGTATCAATCGCTGCTGGCCCATCCACAACGCAGTGAGTTCGACCTGAGCTCCTTGCGCGTGGCGGTGACCGGGGCGGCGGCGATCCCGGTGGAGATGATCCACCGCATGCGCGACGAACTCGGCTTCGCCACCATCGTCACCGCCTATGGCCTGACGGAAGTCTGCGGTTTCGCCACGATCTGCCGCGCCGGCGACTCCGCGGAACTGGTCGCCAACACCAGTGGCCGGGCGATGCCGGGGGTGGAAGTACGGTGTGTCGGCAACAACGGTCGCAGCCAACCGGCGAACATTCCCGGTGAGGTGCAGATTCGCGGCTACAACCTGATGCAGGGTTACCTCAACAACCCCGACGCCAGCCAGGAGATTCTCGACGCCGACGGCTGGCTGCACACCGGCGACATCGGCATGCTCGACGAACGGGGTTACCTGCGCATCACCGACCGCCTCAAGGACATGTTCATCACCGGCGGCTTCAATGTGTACCCGGCGGAGATCGAACAGTGTTTGCTGACCTATCCGGGCGTGGCCCAGGCAGCGGTGATCGGTATTCCCGATGAGCGTATGGGTGAAGTGGCGATGGCATTCCTGTTGCCCGCGCCGGGCATCGAGATCGAGCAGGCCCGATTCCTCGCCTGGTGCCGCGAGCAGATGGCCAACTACAAGGTGCCGCGCCGGGTGCAGGTGCTGCAGAGCATGCCGATCAATGCGGCGGGCAAAGTGACCAAGAATGTGTTGAGGGAGTGGGCGCTTCAGCCCGTGTATTAAGTCCGAAACGCACAATTTCCCTGTAGCAGCTGGCGAAGCCTGCGTTCGGCTGCGCAGCAGTCGTGAATACAGTGCACGCGGTTTAACTGATACACCGCAGTGCCTGATTTCACGACTGCTGCGCAGCCGAACGCAGGCTTCGCCAGCTGCTACGGGGAACGATCATCGTGGATCAGACCACCCGCGCCGGATGCTGTTGGCGCGGGTCGCCGAGCATGGCGCGATGGGACGGTGGCTGGCGACCTTCGGCTTCGCTGATGCCGTAGCCAAGGGCGATTTCGGCGGTGATCAGGGTCTGCCCGGACAGCGCCATCAACTGCGGATCATTGAGCAAGGCATGAATCACCCGCCCGTTGAACTGCGGGGTTTCGGCGTGGGCCAGGAACGCCTGGTACTGCTCGCCATGCTGCTCGCCGGCAATCCTGGTGCGTTCGGTCAGTTGCGGACCGAGCCACAGCGACAACGCCGCCACGCCCTGCCCTTCGAAATCGATCGCCATGTCCGCCGCCAGCTTGTCGACGCCGGCCTTTTGCGCGCCATACGCCGGGCCATGCATGTAGCAGCCGGCGCCGAACGACGAGGTAAAACAAATCAGCCCTTGGGCACTCTTGAGCAACAGCGGCGCGGCGTAGAAGCTGGCGATGTAGGCCGAGCGCAGTCCGACGTCGAGAATGCGCACCAGGTCCAGCGGCTTGGCCCAGAACGGCCCCGGCTCGATCAACCGGTCATGGATGAACGCAGCGTTGTTCACCAGCAGATCCAGATGCCCGCACTCGGCTTCTACTCGGGCAAACAGCGCCTGAACCTGCGCGTCATCGGCGTGGTCACAGACCACCGCGATACCGCGCCCACCGGCGGCGGTGATCGCGGCGGCGCTGTCCTCCAGCGACCCGCTCAAGGCGTGCCCGTACAAATTCGACCCACCCTGCGTCGGCGCGCGACCGGTGACATACACCGTCATGCCCGCCGCCCCCAGGGCCAGGGCAATGCCCTGCCCCACTCCGCGACTGGCACCGGTCACTACGGCGATCTGTGGATGCTGACTGTTCATTCGACACTCCCGAACAAGGTTTTCGCCGAAGCGGTTTCGCTCTGGCGCTTGATGTGATTGGCGGCCAGATAACCGAAGGTCATGGCCGGGCCGATGGTCGAACCGGCACCCGGATAGGTGCGCCCCATCATCGAGGCGGCGCTGTTGCCGATGGCGTACAGGCCGTTGATCGGTTCGCCGTCTTCGTGCAACACGCGGGCGTGCACGTCGGTCAGCAGGCCGCCCTTGGTGCCGATGTCGCCGGCGTCGATGCGCACGGCGTAGAACGGCCCTTTGAGCAACGGCGCCAGGCACGGATTGGGTTGCACGTTCGGGTCGCCGTAGTAGCGGTCGAACAGCGACTCGCCCTTGTGGAAATCCAGGTCGACGCCCTGCACGGCCATGCCGTTGAAGCGCTGCACGGTGCGCACCAGCCCGCCGGCGTCGACGCCGATTTTCGTCGCCAGTTCTTCCAGGCTCGACGCCTTCTGGAAGTAATCACGCAAATGCTCGGGCAATTGCCAATCGCGCTGGGCATAGCCCGGCAGCAAGGCGCCGCACGGGTATTTACGGCGAAACTCAGCGTCGAACACCATCCAGCACGGCACGCTCGCGGCGCCTTCACGGTTGTTGGCGTACATCGCATAAACAATATCGGTATAGGGCGCGGCTTCGTTGACGAAACGTTCGCCCGCGGCGTTGACCATCACGCACCCCGGCAAGGTGCGTTCAACGAACAGCGCACGCTGCTTTTCTTCGCCCTTGACGAAAGTAGTCGGCGCCCACCAGCTGTGTTCCATCAACGCGGTGCGTGCGCCAAGGGCCTGGCCGGCGCGGATGCCGTCGCCGGTATTGTTCGGTGGCGTGGCACTCCAGTTAGCCTGGGACGGCTGCGGCAGGTACTGCTCGCGCATCGCCTGGTTACGCTCGAAACCACCGGCGGCGATGATCACCCCGTAGCGCGCCTTGACGTTGAGCAGCTGGCCGTTGCGATTGACCCGCGCCCCGCCGACCCGGTCGCCGACCAGCATTAATTCTTCCAGCGCACAGTTGAGCCACAGCGACTTGCCGCGATCCTGCAACGAACAGCGCAAGGCGCCGATCAAGGCATTGCCCAGGGTCAGGAAACGGTCGCGGCGGGACAAACGCCGCCCCTCGCGATCACGCCAGTAGCGCCACATCACCCGCAAGGTCAGGCGCAACCAGCCGGGGCCGCGGCACAGCAGCACCTGCGCCTCTTTCATGGTCATCGCCATGCGCCCCATCATCAGGGTACCGGGGGACGGTGCGCGCATGCGCAAGAATTCTTCACCGAGTTCGGCGGCATCGAACGGTTGCGGATCCATCGAGCGATAGCCCGGTTTGCCGCCCTCGACTTCCGGGTAGTAATCGGCGTAGCGCGGTTGTGCCTCGAAGCGCACGCGGGTGTGTCGTTCCAGGTACTCGACCATCTCCCGGCCGTGCTCGACATAGGCTTCGATGCGCCCGTCGTCGATCTCGCCATGGGTCACGGCGCGGATGTAGGCAATCGCTTCGGCCGCCGAATCACTGCCGCCGATGGCAGCGATCCGGTGGTTGTCGGGGATCCAGATACCGCCGCCGGACACCGCCGAGGTACCGCCGTACTCGCCGCTCTTTTCGATCAGCAGCGCATTGAGGCCCAGGTCGTGGGCGCGCAGCGCAGCGGTCATGCCCCCGGCGCCAGAGCCAATCACCAACACATCACAGCACTCGTCCCATTTCATCCCGGCAGCGTTCATGCGATCACCCTTGTTCAGCGCCCATCAGGCAGAAACCGCCACCGCCGGATCTTCGCCCGGTGCAGTCGGTCTCGGGATTGTTCGCCGCGCGCGCCGGGTGTTCATCGTCCGATAAGACTAATGCCAGGCCTGCTGCCGCCCCGTACAAATCGCTTAGTCCGCTTGGACGATGTTGCGCGCAAGTCGTGACTCCATAGTCGCCCACAGCACCAATCACCCCCCTGAAATGCAGGTCGGGCAGGTCTGACCTGGACCATGAGGACGACATGATAAAAACAATAATCGCCCCACCAACACAGCACCCTCGCACACAGCTTGTTCTATTGATGCTGGCTGGCGGACTTAGCGCTCACGTTAACGCCATGAGCTTTCAGCCAAGCGAAGACTTGAGCATCGACTGGGACACCACACTGACGTACAGCCTCGCCTGGCGGACCGAGTCTCGCGATCACAAACTGACCGCCAATGCCAACGGCAACGACGGCGACAACGCCTTCGATAAAGGCAGCCTGATCAACAACCGCAGCGGCTTTCTCACCGAAGCCAACATCAAATGGCAAGACGACTACGGCGTGTTCGTCCGGGCGACGGGCTTCTACGACAACGTCTACGATCAGGACAACGACAACACCACCGGCACGTCCAACTGCTTCGCCGGCGGCCATTGCAGCAAGCCTGACCGTTTCTCCCAGGACACCATCGACCAACACCGCAATGAACTGCGCATGCTCGATTACTACGCCTATGGCACCTGGGACCTGAGCGGCCATGCCCTCAACGCCCGCCTGGGTAACCAGGTGGTGAGCTGGGGTGAAAGCCTGTTCTATCCGGGTATTTCCGCGGCCCAGAGCCCGGTGGACGCAACCAAGGCGACCACCCCGGGTGTCGAGGTCAAGGAAATCCTGCTGCCGGTCGGCCAGCTGTTCACCCAGTTCGCCCTGACCGAAAGCCTGGGCATCCAGGCCTACTACCAGTACAAATGGGAAAAGACCGAGCTGTTCGGCGTGGGTAGCTACTTCTCCACCACCGACTTCATCGACGAGGGCGGCTTCAACGACGCCTCCGGTTTCGTCACCCGTCTGAAGGACGACAAGCCGAGCGACAGCGGCCAGTACGGTGTGGCCTTCACCTACGCCGCCGAGTCGTTGAACAACACCGAGTTCGGCCTCTTCTACTCGCGCTATCACGACAAGACGCCGTCGCTGGACTTCGCGACGACCCTGGGCCGCTACCAGGTGCGCTACTTCGACAACATCGACCTGTTCGGCGCGAGCTTCGCCACCGTGCTGGGCGACGTCAGTTGGGCCGGTGAAGTCAGCTACCGCGACGGCACGCCGGTGATGGTCGACAACGGTTTCTCCAGCCCCGTGCGTGGCAAGACCGTGCAAGCGCAAACGTCGATGATCTACGTGCTCGGCCCGACCGCCTTCGCCGACAACACCACCCTGACCGGCGAGGTGGTCTACAACACCGTGGTCAGCAACGACAAGTCGCAACCGGTGACCCTGGCGCCGGGCTTCGCGCTGCCGGGAACCGACAGCCTGGTCTATGACCGCGATGCCTGGGGCTACACGGTGCAGGCGAACTTTGACTACAACAACGTGTTCAGCGGATGGGACATGTCGGTGCCTGTCACTTTCAGCGCCGCCGCCCACGGCGACAGCTCGATGGTCGGCTCGATCAACGCCGGCCAGAACGACAACCGCGCCAGCATCGGCAGTTCGTGGCGCTACCTGGGCAACTTCACCGTCGAGGCCCGCTACAACGCCTACCTCGGCAGCGCCAACAACAGCCCGTTGGCCGATCGCGACAACGTCGCGCTCAACTTCAAGTACCGGTTCTGATTCCCCGATCGGAGGAGCACAGCATGTCCAGATTCACCCAAACATTATTGAGCACCGCGCTGACCGTCGGCCTGCTCGGCAGTGGCCTGGCCTACGCCAAGGTCAGCCCCGAAGAAGCCGCACGCCTGGGCCAGGACCTGACCCCGATGGGCGCCGAAAAAGCCGGCAACGCCGACGGCAGCATCCCGGCCTGGTCCGGCAAATGGCTCGGCCTGCCGCCAGGCCTCAAGTTTGACGGCCCCGGCACGCCATACCCGGACCCCTATGCAGCGGAAAAACCGTTGTTCGTGATCGACTCGAAGAACATGGACAAGTACGCCGCCAACCTCACCGATGGTCAGAAGGCGTTGCTCAAACGCTACCCTGACACCTTCAAGATCCCGGTGTACCCGAGTCACCGCGACTTCCGCGTTGATCCGAAACTGGTCGAGGCGGTCAAGCACAACGCAGTCAACGCCGAGCTGGCCAACGACAACAACGACACGAAGAACGCCTGGGCCGGTTCGCCGTTCCCGATTCCAAAGAACGGCAGCGAGTTGATGTTCAACCACACCCTCGCCGGCCGTGCCGCCGCCGAAGAGGCCAACTACCGGCAGGCCGTGGTGTATTCCAACAAGGAGCGAGTGCTCGAAGAGGTCAACTACAAGATCTTCTCGATCTGGTCCAACCCGGACAGAACCCTGGAGACATCCAACGGCATCCTCACCAACTTCCTGATCACCACGCTGGAACCGGTGCGCAAGAAAGGCGAAATCGTCGTCGGCCACGAGTTCATCAACCCGACCGCCTCCCCGCGCCAGGCCTGGCAGTACAGCCCCGGTCAACGCCGGGTACGTCGCGCGCCGACCGTGGGCTACGACTCGCCGACCGGCGCGGGAGGTTTTCGCGTGTACGACGAAGACCGTTTGTTCAACGGTGCACCGGATCGCTACAACTGGACCATCGTGGGCAAAAAGGAAATCTACATTCCTTATCACAACTACAAGATCGATGACCCGAGCGTGAGTACCGATCAGATTCTGGCCACCACCGGCCATATCGATCCGCAGTACATGCGCTATGAAAAACACCGCGTCTGGGTGCTGCAAGCTACCCTCAAAGAGGGTGCCCGCCACGTGTACGCCAAGCGTGTGATGTACCTGGACGAGGACACCTGGGCCGCGACCCTGGCCGACAACTACGACAGTCGCGGTCAACTCTGGCGCACCAACATGCAGACTTCGATCTACGCCTACGAGATGCAGCGCTACCACGCTCGCCTCGGGATCTATCACGACCTGATCGCCGGCTCGTATCTGGTTGACCGGATGCTGATCGATCAGAAACCGGCCAAGCTCAACGCCACCGCCTTCACCGAAGACGAATTCACCCCTGGCAACCTGCGCAAACTCGGCACTCGCTAAAACCTCTGCGCCCCGACCGATTCATTCGGTCGGGGCGTTGTGCTTTGTAAAATCCGCTCCTTCCACGGAAGACTCCTCCATGAACAAACTCCTCGCCGTCATCATCACCATGGCCAGCGCTGGCCTGTCGATGCAAGCAAACGCCCTGAACATCCTGCTGACCAATGACGATGGCTGCCGCGCGCCCGGCATCGACGCGATGTACCGCGCCCTGACTGCTGCAGGGCACAAGGTCACCCTGGTCGGCCCGTTGAACGACAGCAGCGGCATCAGCGCCGCCAGCGTGGTCGTACCTGGGCAGGCCCTGGCGGTGACCGAACTGGCGCCGGGCAAATTTTGCGTCGGACCGCCAGAGGGCTACACCCCGCCGGCCGGCAAGACCTCTGCCATCGGCACACCAGTGGATGCGGTGAATGTCGGCCTCGACGTGATCCTCAAGGATTCGCCGCCGGACCTGGTGGTGTCCGGCAGCAACTTTGGCGAAAACGTCGGCCCGCTGACGCAGATGTCCGGCACCCTCAACGCCGCCGTGCGCGCAATGTTCAAGGGGATCGCGGCGGTGGCGGTGTCCACGGGTATCGACATGGACCTGATCATCCGCGACCAGCAGGCGGGCTATCGCAAGACCCTCGGCGCCATGGACGACACGGCGCGCTTTGCCGTGAAGGTCATCGAGCAGGCGAGCCTGGTCGGCACAGAAGCCAAACAGGTTTGCGCGAAAAACAAACAGCATTGTGATTTGAACGTGCTCGGCCTACCGGGTGTCAGCGGTCTGAACATCAACTACCCGCCCCTGAAACCCGCTGAAGTCAAAGGCGTGAGCTTTGCGCCGATCGGCAACTGGGACCGCGTGAACTTCACCTCACAGCGCGGCGCCGATGGCGTGGTCCACGTCAACCTGGCCCCGCCGTCGACACCGACCGAATCCCAGCAAAAGGCCGATGCCTATCAACTGTGGCAAGGCCATGCGGTGATCACCGTGATCGACGGCAACATGACCGCACCGCAGGCGACGCAGGATCAGGCGAAGGAGATCTTGCGTGGTATCAAGCCTTAAGCCAGCGCGGAACGACCAGAATCGTTGCCTCGACGCCTCTTTTTTCTGAATGACTCGTAGGACATTTCCTGTTCGTTCCCGGACACCTTGAATTCCGTCGCTGTCCCGTTACGTTGCGCTAGCCCGGCTCACACCCGAGTCAGTGCAATCCATCAAGCAGCAGCGCCTCCCTCACCGGGGGCGCCAAGGACACGGAGTTCAATTCATGGCTGAGGGATATTTTATTTGTCTGGGCGACTGGACCACCTGCGGTGGCAAGGTGCTGGACGCCAAGGCAGACGTCGCGATGTTCGACATGGCCCTTGCTTGCGAGGGCGATCCGGTTTCCTGTGGCGCGGACAACAAAATTTACGTGATCCTCGGCGGTGTCTCGAGCATTGAAAGCGACGGAAGGCTGGTGGCCGGCACCCTGGACAGCTTCAGCAGTTGCCCCTGCAGCGCCAGACTGATCCCATCGATACTCGACACCACTTACGAGTCCAGCGATGACGCTGAGGCACTGACTTGCAGAGCTGTCGCTCAACCGCCAACTTACCCTCCTGCCCATTTTTCAAAGACCGCACGGGCACCAGCCTCCCCACCACCGCCATCGGGATGGGTGGAGAAACAACCGACACCCAACAAAATCGGCATTGCGCTGCGCATTGGCGTGTTTTTCGACGGGACTGGAAACAATGCCGACAACACCGCACTCGGTCTGGCCTGCGGGGCCCACCATGCCATCGAGCCTGAAGATCTGGAGGCCAGTTGCAAGCCGTATATGAGTGATCCGGGGAGTAGTTATGGGAATGATGTGACGAATGTGGCAAAACTCTTCCAGCACTATCTTCAGTCAGACGATTTGGAAGTCCACGGACGGAGCAAGTTGTCACAACGCAAGCTCTATGTTGAGGGCATCGGTACCCAGTCCGGTGAAAAAGACAGTTTGTTGGGTTCCGGAACCGGGCGAGGCGACACTGGCGTAATTGGCCGAACTCAACAAGTGTTTAGCTTTATGAGTAACTTTATCGATGAAGTTCTCAGGGAAAACCCGGACGGCGAAATCACCTCTCTGACCTTCGACACTTTTGGCTTCAGTCGTGGCGCGGCCGCCGCCCGTCACTTCGCCAATGAGGTGACGCAGGGCAGCCAGGGACTGCTTCAAAGGGTGCTGATCAACAACGCACAGGGCTTCAGCCGCCAGTTCCTGGGTCAGTATCACCGCGACATCCATATGGGCTTTATCGGCCTGTTCGACACCGTCGCCTCCATTGCCGGTATCAGCAACCTCGGCAACGTCCAGAGTTCAGTCGCTCCGGGGTTGCTCCTGCATCTGCCTCGTTCGCTGTTTTCCAACGTGGTGCATTTGGTGGCTCGCGATGAACATCGCGCCAATTTCCCCTTGAGCCGGGTCGCACCCGACCATCCAGAAATTGCCTTGCCCGGGGTGCACTCGGACATTGGTGGCGGCTATCTGGCCGAAGCAGCGGAACGCGTACTCGTTGGCCCGATGCTGGGCTTGACCGTGGCCCGGGGCACGGATGTAAGGAGCACGTCGATCTACCGTGCTGCGCGGCAGCACAGGGCCAACATGATTGCCCAGGGCTGGCCGGCCGACATGCTGGAGATTGTCACCCCCGAGCCTAGGCTGCTGTCTCCCGACCTGCAGGACCGGGCAAGCGGGCGGGAGCAACGGGTTTACGCGGGCTTGCAACTCAAGCGCTTGGTCCGGGGTGAATTGTCTCAGGTGTATTTACGATTGATGCATGCGTTAGCCAAAAATTCGGGGGTGCGTTTCAAGGACTTTCCCGATACACCGGACTATCACATACCGTCGGAACTTCAAACGCTTTGCGACCGGTTTGTTGCCGGAGACTACCGTCTCACGGCTGCCGAAGAAACGCTGCTCAAGCAGCGTTACATCCACACATCGGCAAACTGGAATCATCCACTGGATAAAACCGGGCAACGTGAAGCCAGGCTTCTCTATATCAACGCCCCCACGGCCGATGCCGTGCGGGTATTACATCCCCACGTACCCCGCTGAGGCCAAGGATAATGAAATTATTGCTGGCCTTGATGAGCTTCTTGTTGATCAGTAGCTGTCAGTTGGTGGAAGGCGAGAACCCACAACCGCTTTGGTGGAGCATCGACTTTCAGGGACCATCATTCATGGTCGGTTTGGTCGAACACACCGTCGTAGAAGATGTGGATAAGCGGCTGTTCAACATCCATAGCGGTGGGCCTATCGGGACTGACACCCCGGAAAGTGGTGTTGAATCCGCTCGCGGCTGGCCCCCCCATATCGGCGGGGCAATCATGCCCGTGACCGGCGCTGCACTGCCCAAGCGCATCTTCGTCCGCTGGCAATCGGTTGTCGAAGCCCAAACCTACAAGGGCTGGGTCGACATCCCTGAGCAAGCCCGTGAAATCATGCGAATCTCGACCAGTCAACGCTGTCCGGACACCCTTCGATATCGCTACGGAGCCTCATTGATTCTGGGCCTGGCCCCTGGCGGCGTGGTGCAGGTATGGGTGCGCGATAGCTGTCATGACGCGATCAAGGTCGCCCGGGCTCAAGCCGAGGTCGAACCCCTGGGGCCGAGCCAAGGCAAGAATGATGGTCGCTACGCCTACACACTCGACGAGAAAGTTCGGCGCTACATCGAACGCTACGGCATCCCCTACGGCAGTTGGTAAACCCTCCACTGCCACTCCGAGGTCAAGGATGATGAAAAGATTGATGGCCCTCATGGGCCTTTTACTCCTGGGTGGCTGTCAGGCCGCCGACCCGTTGTCAGCCGAGCACGACCCTCACTCGCCTTGGTGGAGCATTGATTTTCAAGGGCCGTCGTACATGCTCGGCTGGGTCGAAAACAGTACTGCAGAAGATATAAACGGGAAATTCTTCAACAACCACATGGGAGGGGTGATCGGGACTGACACCGCGCCGGATGGCACGGAGGCTGCTCGTGGCTGGCACCGGGTCGGCGGGAATGTCAGGCCCGTAACCGGTGCTGCACTGCCTAAGCGCATCTACGTCCGCTGGCAATCAATCGTCGAACCCCAAACCTACAAGGTCTGGGTCGACATCCCCGAGCAAGCACGCGAAATCATGCGCACATCCATCAGTCGACGCTGCCCGGACACCCTTCGATCCCCGTACCGGGCTTCGCTGATTCTGGGCCTGGCCCCGGGTGGTGTGGTGCAGGTATGGGTGCTCGATAGCTGTCATGACGCGATCAAGGTCGCCCGGGCTCAAGCCGAGGTCGAGCCCTTGGGGCCGAGCCAAGGCAAGAATGATGGTCGCTACGCCTACACACTCGACGAGAAAGTTCGGCGCTACATCGAACGCCACGGCATCCCCTACGGCAGTTGGTAACCCTCCACTGCCACTCCGAGGTCAAGGATGATGAAAAGGACGGCCTGACAGACGACGCCTGTCGAATGTCACTCCGTCTTCATCGGAGCACCGCCCGGAGCATGCCCTCTCCCACTGGGTCATGGGTTTGCTCTAGCCTGCCGGTTGAAACGGCACAAACTCGATCACCTCCAGATCAAACCCGGACACGGCCTTGTAGGGCACCGGCGAGCTCATCAGGCGCATTTTGCGCACGTTCTGATCGCGCAGGATCTGCGCGCCGATGCCCAGGGTCCGTTGCGGAAACTGCGGCGTACGCAGCTTGCCTCCGGTGCGCTGACGCAGTTGTTCGAGCACGCCGTCGGCGGTTTCCTTTTGAGCCAGCAACACCAGTACGCCGTTACCGGCGGCGGCGATGCTCGCCAGCGAGCGTTCGAGGGTCCACTGCTGCGATCCGCCTTCGCTTTCACAGCCAAGAACGTCGCGCAACGTCTCGATGCTTTGCACCCGCACCAGCGCCGGTTGCGTGCTGTCGATCCGGCCCTTGACCAGCGCCAGGTGCAGCGAACCCTGGTAGGTATCCTGATAAGTGGTCACCTGGAACTCGCCGTGGCGGGTTTGCAACGGATATTCGCCGCCGCGTTCGATCGTGCCTTCATGCAGGATGCGGTAGTGAATCAGGTCGGCAATGGTGCCGATCCGCAAGCCATGGCGCTGGGCGAATTCATGCAACTCGGCGCCACGGGCCAGTTCGCCGTCTTCGTTGAGAATGCCCACCAGGGTTGCCGCCGGTTGCAGCCCCGCCAGTCGCGTCAGGTCGCAAGCGGCCTCGACATGTCCGGCCCGCTGCATTACGCCACCGGGCAAGGCTTGCACCGGGAAGATATGCCCCGGTTGCACCAGGTCCGTCGGAACGCTGGCCGGGTCGACCGCCACCTGGATCGATCGCGCCCGGTCCGCCGCCGAGATACCCGTGGACACCCCGGTGGCGGCTTCGATCGAGCGGGTAAAACCCACGCCATGCTGCGCCCGGGAGTTGGGCACCATCAAGTCCAGGCCCAGCGCGCGGCAGCGCTGCTCGGTCAGGGCCAGGCAAATCAGCCCGCGCGCCTGCACCGCCATGAAGGTGACGGCCTCGGCCCCGGCCTGTTCGGCGGCCATCAGCAACGAGCCTTCGCCGTTGTGTTCGTCGTCGGTGATCACCACCATGTGACCGGCGCCAATGGCCTCGATCAGTTGCGGCACCGTGTTGAACGCCAGGCTGCTCATTGGAGTGCTCCACGCAGATCAGCGCAAGCCTCTGACAACGCTTGGGCTGCGGCTTCAACAAAAGGTGTCATGCTGATAAAGCCGTGAATCATGCCTTCGTAACGCTGCGCGCGCACCGGCACACCGGCTTCGCGCAGGCACTCGGCCAATGCCTCGCCCTCGTCCCGCAGCGGATCGAACCCGGCGGTGAACAATGTGGTCGGCGGCAAGTTTGCCAGGCTTTCGGCTCGCAATGGCGAGGCCAACGGATCATCCGCCTGTCCATCCTCTTGCAGGTATTGCTGCCAGAACCAGCGCATCGCCTTGGCGCAAAGCAGGTAACTTTCGGCGAATTCCTCGAAGGACTGACTGTCACATCCGGCATCGGTGACCGGGTAGAACAGGCATTGATAGCTGATCTTCGGTCCCTTGCGTTGCGCCGCCAATTGGCTGACCGCCAGTGCCAGATTGCCACCCGCACTGTCCCCGGCCACGGCCAGTCGGCTGCCATCGACGCGCAGTTCAGCCGCGTGCTCAACCAGCCAGCAGGTGGCCGCATAGCAATCGAGGGGCGCCGCCGGGAACGGGTGTTCCGGGGCCAATCGATAAGCCACGGACACCACCACCGCCTCGGTCTGACGGGCCAGCGAACGGCAGAGATTGTCGTGGGTATCGAGATTGCCCATGACGAATCCGCCGCCATGGAAAAACACCAGCAATGGCAAGTCGGGTGCTTGCGATGGCCGGTACAGCCGTGCGTCCAGATCACCGTCCGCACCGGCCACCCGCAGGTCGCGCACCTCGCTCATCGGATCGCCGGGGATGGCCGGCAGCAGGTTGTCGGAGAACTGCCGGTACTGAGCGGCATCGACCTGGCTGAAATCGGGCTCCGGGATGTCGCGAAACTGCTGGAGAACCCCAGCGATCTGCTTATCGAGCGGCATGGGCATCGTCCTCTACGTCGGCCATTTGAAACTGCGGATTGGTCTCGCCCAGGATGCTTTGTACCCGGCGTTCAAGAGCCGGTTTGAAACCCTTGTGAGGCAGGATCCAGAAGCGTTTTTGCGCGACGGCGGCGAACACTTGCGCGGCCAGTTCCGCCGGGGTCATGCCTTGGCGAATGGTGCTGTCGAGCAGTTGGCTGAAGTCGGATCCGGCGCTGTCCACCACCTGGTTCGACGCCATGATTTCACTGGCCACCGGCCCCGGGCACAGCACCGAAACCGACACCGGCGCACCGAGCATGGCGAGTTCGTAATGCAGGGTTTCCGAGAGCGCGACCACCGCCTGCTTGGTCACGTTGTACGGCGCCACCAGCGGGCTGCTGACCAGTCCGGCAAGGGATGCCGTGTTGATCACATGGGCGGCCCGGCCCTGACGAAGCAACAGCGGCACAAAGCTGCGAATGCCGTTGATCACGCCGTTGAGGTTGACGTCCAGCATGCGCTGCCACTGCGCCTCGGTGACTTCCCAGCTGAAGCCGGTTTGCATCACGCCGGCATTGTTGAACAGCAGGTCGACCCCGCCAAAGTGATCGACAGCCTGGTCACGCAAGCGCTCGACCTGCTTCATATCACCGACATCGGTGACGCAGTCAATCGCTTGCACACCGCGCGCCTTCAATTCGTCGCACAGGGCTTGCAGGCCCGCTGCATCCCGATCCGCCAGCACCAGGCGCATGCCCAGCGTCGCCGCGTGTTCGGCCAGGCCACGGCCAATACCACTGGCGGCCCCGGTAATCACCGCTACCGGCCCTTGTTCATTACTCATCGCCAACTCCTGCCATGGGTCCAATGGCGCCAGTAGAGCGGGCCTGCTTAAAGCAGCCATCGTCCATTCAGACGATGCCCGCTTTTACAGGGGCGGCAGAATCCGTTACATGCGCCAAACCCGTGATCCCTTGGGAGAATAATAAGATGAGTACCCTGCACCGCATCGAAGCCAAACTGCTGGAAGACCGCTACGCCCGCGGCTGGCATTGCCTGGGCCTGGCCGCGCAATACCGCGACGGCAAGGCCCACCGCCTGGAGGTGTTCGGCACCCGCCTGGTGGCGTTCCAGGGTGAAGACGGCGAGCTGCATATTCTGGATGGCTACTGCCCGCACATGGGCGCGGACCTGAGCACCGGTTGCGTCGAAGGCAACTCGATCCGCTGTCCGTTCCACGCCTGGCGCTGGGGCGCGGACGGCGTCTGCGATGACATTCCTTACGCCAAACGCATTCCGCCACGGGCCAAAATCAAAAGCTGGCCGATCATGGAAGAAAACCAGCTGCTGTTCGTCTGGAACGACCCCGAAGGCAACCCGCCGCTGCCGGAACAACGCATTCCGCGCATCGACGCCTGCTACAACGACGAATGGGCGGCGTGGGAAGTCGCCGAGCTACAGATTGGCACCAACTGCCGTGAACTGATCGACAATATCGCCGACATGGCACACTTCGGCACCGTGCACGGCGCGCCGGTCGACGAGTTCATCAATATTTTCCAGGGCCACCTGGCCACCCAGATCATGCGCGCCCGCAGTGAGCGCCTGTCCGGCGACAGCGTGCTGACCACCGAAGCCACCTACTTCGGCCCGGCCTATCAGATCACCGAAATGAACGGCGCCATGAACGGCCAGCCGATCCACTCGATCCTGCTCAACTGTCACGTGCCGATCGACCTGGACAGTTTCACCCTGCGCTATGGCGTGCTGGTGAAGAAGATCCCGGGGCTAAGCGAAGAGCAGAACCAGGCGATGGCCAAGGCCTACGTAGCGCAGGCGCAGGCAGCCTTCTACGAAGACGTGGCCATCTGGCACAGCAAGACCCGCGTCGACAACCCGCTGCTGTGTGATGGCGACGGCCCGGTCTATCAGTTGCGCCGTTGGTACGAGCAGTTCTACACCGATGTCCAGGCGCTGTCGGCGGACGTGGCCGAACACAAGAAGTTTGTCGTGCGGGCC
This sequence comes from Pseudomonas sp. GW821-FHT02A08, assembly GCF_059422045.1. NCBI lineage: Bacteria > Pseudomonadati > Pseudomonadota > Gammaproteobacteria > Pseudomonadales > Pseudomonadaceae > Pseudomonas > Pseudomonas sp. GW821-FHT02A08. The sequence continues at coordinate 38,326 of NZ_JBWKWD010000031.1, read as the reverse complement.
AGCGAACGGGTCTGACGCCAGCGGCTTTTCGCCCGCCCCGGGCCTGACCGGCAGCCGCCTGTCAGGCCCGGAGCCCGAGCGTTGCAAGGAGTCGATACCGGCGCTTATTCTCGGCCACCGCCAACGCTAATAATAAAAACGGTTTTCCCTATGCAGCAGAGCCTCAGCCTCGATACGTTCAGTGATTTGATCGGCAACCTCTATCAGGGTCCGCTGGAAACCATTCCCTGGGCGACTTTTCTCAATCAGCTCAATGTGCATCTGAACAGCAAGTACGTGACCTTCATCCTGCGTCCGCCCAGCGCCCACGTGGACGGCCTGATGGTCAACACCACCGGCACCTCGACGGAGGCGACCGCGTCGTACAACAAACACTTTTTCAGCCTCGACCCGTTCGTCGACCTGCCCAACCGCCAGGTCGTGACCCTCGCCGAGTTCGTCTCCAACGACGACTGGCAGAACTCCGAGTTCTACAAGAACTTCCTTGAACCGGTGGACGTGTTCCACATCCTCGGTGCCGACATCAACACCGTCGACGGTGCCCAGTGCCGCATTCGCATCAGCCGCGGACGTGACGACAAGCCTTTCGGCAACGAAGAAAAGGCCATGCTCACGCATTTCATTGCGCACCTGGAGCGCTCGATCAAGATCCACATGCAGCTCAACCGCATCGAAGCCGAGCGCAACCTGTACGCCGGCGCGGTGAACCAGATGGCGGTCGGCACCATCATCCTCGACGAGTCCGGCAAGGTGCTGCAGACCAACCAGGTCGCCGACCGGCTGATCCAGGAAAAGGACGGCATCAAACTGGTCAACGATGGCCTGCAGGTCGGTACGGCCCGGGACACCCAGGAGTTCCGCCGACTGGTCAAGCAGTCGCTGCTGTCGCAAAAGAGCAGCAACCCGTCGGTGGTCGAAGCCCTGCGCGTGCAGAGGCCGTCCGGAAAAGCGGATCTGGGGATCATCGTGCGCTCGGTGCCATTGACCGACTGGAGCGAAGGCAAGCAGTGCCCGACCGTGGTGATTTTCATCAGCGACCCGGAACAACAGTCCACCGCACCGCAGGAAATCGTTCGCGCACTGTTTGACTTCACCCCGGCGGAAACCCAGCTGGCGATGCTGCTGGCCAACGGCTTGACCCTCGACGAAGCGTCGGAAGAGCTGGGCATCAGCCGCAATACCTCGCGGGCACACCTGCGCTCGACCTTCTCCAAGACCGGCGTGACCCGCCAGACCATGCTGGTGCGCCTGATCCTGCGCAGCGTGGCGACCCTCGGCTGACCCTCATTGCCGCCCTCGTCCGCTCGGACGATGGCGGCTCCCGTTGTACAGCGCACAGTGTCCTTATCCCAAACAGGGGACTGCCCCATGCGCAACTGCCCAACCATCCTCAAGACTGAACTGCTGGCGCAAAGCGGCCACTTTCAGATCGAAGCCCTGCACCTGCAATTCAGCAACGGCCAGCAACGGGTCTACGAACGCCTGCGCGGCACCGGTTATCGCTCGGTGATGCTGGTGGCGATGCCTGATCCTGCGCATGTGCTGCTGGTGCGCGAATACGCGGTCGGTGTGGAAAAAACCATTCTCGGCCTGCCCAAGGGCGGTGCCGAGCCCGATGAAGACTATTTGCAGGCGGCACAGCGCGAGCTGAGCGAAGAAGTCGGCATGCGCGCCGCCCGCCTCACCGAGCTGGGCGAACTGACGCTGGCACCAGGGCATTTGTGCCATCGCTACCGGGTGGTACTGGCCGAACAACTGAGCCCCTGCCAACTTGAAGGCGACGAACCCGAGCCACTTGAATGCCTTCGAGTACCCCTGGCGCAGATCCCCGAACTGGTGGCCCGTGGTGAATTGCATGAGGCCCGGGCGATTGCGGCGCTGTTCATGGCAATAGGCGCCCTCGCCCAACGAACCTGACACCCATCAGTACCTGTGGGAGCGAGCTTGCTCGCGCTCAGGTCGGCACATCCAGCATCCACGTCGCCTGACACTCCGCTTTCGCGAGCAAGCCCGCTCCCACAGTGATTTGAGTAGTTCGCAGATTTTGCGTACAGCCACTGAACCTGTGGGAGCGGGCTTGCTCGCGAAGGGGCCGGTAAATCCAGCATCCATGTCTCCTGACCCGCCGCCTTCGCGAGCAAGCCCGCTCCCACAGGGGATTGCAGCCAGGCTGCAGATCCCGGGAGCACCCACAAGTGAAGGGACAGCTTCAAATCAATCATCTAGTCCATTCGGACGAAGCCACTGGCGAACCGTCGCCATACCCTGTCTCTACAACAATAAAACCGTGTCGAGACTCATCATGCGCAAAACGACTTGTGCTCTGTTCATCATCCTCTGTGCGGGTACTTCCACCAGTCTGTGCCAGCTGTTCAAGAACGAAGCCTTCCGACCGACCACTGCCTACTTCAGCTGTTCGAGCGCGGCGATCAATTGCTATCCGCCCGTGGTGCGCAACCTGCTGCCTTGAGCACGGTTTCCTCCGGCCATAAAAAAACCACCGGATCATCGGTGGTTTTTTTATGGCCGCAATAATCAGGTCGGCAGTACACCCCTGGCCCGCGACAGGGTCAGCGCAAGGTCTTCGATCATGTCTTCCTGGCCACCCACGGTTCCGCGTCGGCCCAGTTCCACCAGCAGCTCGCGAGCAGCAATACCGTACTTCTGCTCGGCACGCTTGGCGAACAACAGGAACGAGCTGTAGACCCCGGCATAACCCAGCGTCAACGCATCACGATCGAGGCGGATCGGCTGGTCCATCATCGGCACCACCAGGTCCTCGGCGACATCCATGATCCGGTACAAATCGACACCACTGTTGACGCCCATCCGCTCCAGCACCGCGACAAACACCTCCAGCGGCGTATTGCCCGCCCCCGCGCCAAGGCCCGCAACGGAGCCATCGATCCGTGCAGCACCGGCCTCGATGGCGGCCAGGGAGTTGGCGATGGCCATGCCCATGTTGTGGTGGCCGTGAAAACCGACTTCGGTCCCGGCGTTCAACCCGGCGCGCAGGGCACCGATTTTTTGCGTCACTTCATCGGGCAGCATGTAGCCGGCCGAGTCGGTGCAGTAGATGCAATTGGCGCCGTAGCTCTCCATCAGGCGCGCCTGTTCCAGCAGTTTCTCCGGGCTGACCATGTGCGCCATCATCAGGAAGCCGACGGTGTCCAGGCCCATCTTCGCCGACATGCCGATGTGCTGGCCGGACACGTCTGCCTCGGTGCAGTGGGTCGCCACACGAATGGTCGACACGCCGTGTTCATGGGCCATCTTCAGGTGGTCGAGGGTGCCGATCCCCGGCAACAACAGGGCCGAAACCCTGGCTTGCTTCATCTTCGGGATCACGGCTGCGAAGTATTCCTCGTCACTGTGGGCAGGGAAGCCGTAGTTCAGCGACGCACCGCCCAGGCCATCGCCGTGGGTGATTTCGATCAGCGGCACACCGGCCGCATCGAGGCCGGTGGCCACCGAAACCATTTGTTCGATACTGATCTGGTGCTGTTTGGCGTGCATGCCGTCGCGCAGGCTCATGTCATGCAGACGGACGCTCTTACCTTGCAAATTCATAGTGATTCTCCACTCAACGGGCAGGCAAATGCAGGGTGCCCTTGTGGGCTTCTTCGGCGAACATCTCGGCGGTACGCAAACCTGCGGCGGTCATGATGTCGAGGTTGCCGGCGGACTTTGGCAGGAAATCGCCGAGGCCTTCGACCTCGATGAAAATCGACACTTTGCGCCCATCGAACACCGGCCCGTTGATCAGCTTGTAGCCGGGCACATAGCGCTGCACCTCGCGGACCATCTCCAGCACCGAGGTGCGGATCGCATCCTGGTTCGGCTCGTCATCGGTCAGGCAGTGGATGGTATCGCGCATCATCAACGGCGGCTCGGCCGGGTTGATCACGATGATCGCCTTGCCGCGTCGGGCACCGCCGATCTTCTCCACCGCACCGGCCGTGGTACGAGTGAATTCATCGATGTTCTGCCGGGTGCCCGGGCCAACCGAACCGGAAGAGACCGTCGCAACGATTTCGCCGTAGCTCACCGGCTGCACCCGCGACACCGCCGCCACCATCGGGATGGTCGCCTGGCCACCGCAGGTGACCATGTTGACGTTCATCGCCAGGCTCGACGCGTGCTCCTTGAGGTTGACCGGCGGCACGCAGAACGGGCCGATAGCCGCCGGAGTGAGGTCGATCATGATCACCCCCAGTTCGTTGAGCTTGCGGCTGTTTTGCGCATGCACGTAGGCCGAGGTGGCATCGAAGGCAATACGAATGTCATCGTCGAGCACGTGGGGCAGCAAACCGTCGACGCCGCCGGCGGTGGTTTTGATGCCCATTTCCCGGGCACGCTTCAGGCCTTCGGATTCAGGATCGACGCCGACCATCCACACCGGTTCGATCCATTGCGATCGGCACATTTTCATCAGCAGATCGGTGCCGATGTTGCCCGGGCCGATAATGGCCGCTCTGAGTTTTTTGCTCATTGGTTTAAAACTCCAAAAGTCAGGCGCAGAAAGACACCCGGGCACTGCCCAGGCCATCAATGGTCAATTCAAATCGGTCGCCGACACGGGCCGGTTCCAGCGGTACCAGGGAGCCGGACAGGATGATTTCCCCGGCCTTGAACGGAATGCCGAAGGCGCCCAGGGTGTTGGCCAGCCAGGCCACGGCGGTCAGCGGATTGCCCTGCACCGCCGAGCCCAGCCCTTCACTCAGGGGTAAACCATTCTTGAACACACGCATGCGCAAGTTCGGCAAGTCCAGCTCACGGGGGTCGACCTTGCTGTCGCCCAGCACGAACACGCCGCAAGAGGCGTTGTCTGCGACGGTGTCCTGGATTCGAATGCGCCAGTCGTGAATCCGCGAGTCGACGATCTCGAAGCACGGCATCACGTAGTCGGTGGCGGCCAGCACGTCGGCTTCGGTGATGCCGGGGCCGACCAGATCATGCTTGAGCTTGAAGGCGATCTCGCCCTCGGCACGGGGCTGGATCAGTTTGTTGGCGGACAGGGAAATTTGCGCATCGTCATCGAACGACATCTGCCGCGTGATGAAACCGAAATCCGGTTGATGCACGTTGAGCATCTGCTGCACCGCCGCCGAGGTCACGCCGATTTTCTTGCCGACGATCTGGTCACCGGCCGCCACCCGACGCTCAATGGCGTACAGGGAAATGTGATAGGCGTCTTCGATGCTGATCGACGGCCAGCGCTCGGTCAGCGGCGCCAGGGTGGAGCCGCTGAGTAGCGCCTGATAAAGCTCTTCGCCGAACTCACGGCGCAATTGCACGCTCATCCGCGGGCCTCCTGAAGAAACGCCAGGCACTGGCGGTTGAAAAAGTCACGGTACTCGACCTGGACCCAATGCCCGCACTCGCTGAGCATCACGAAACGGATGTTGCTGCAGTGTTCAAGCAGGGTCTGGGCACCGGAGGACGGGCAGAACTTGTCGTTCATGCCCCAGAAACCGAGGATCGGGCACTGCAACTCACCCAGGCGCGACGTCATGTTCGGCACCTGCATGGTCGACAGCACACACACCGGTTGCTGTTGCACCACGGCCACGCGCTCGTTGACCGTTTCGTCGCTGATCAGGCTTTCATCGAACAGTTGCAGGGCCAGCAGGCGACGCATGCCCGCCGCGTCGTTCAGCTCACCCTTGGCGAAGGCCGCACCCATTTTCTGGATGCCTTCCATTTGCAGGTAATACTGTTCCTTTTCCATCAGGCCACCGGGGGCCATCAGCACCAGACGGCTGACACGCTGCGGTTGGTCGAGGGCCAGTTTGATCGCGATCGCGCCGCCCAGGGAGTTGCCGACCAGCACGCAGCGCTGGATGTCGAGGGCATTGAGCAAACTGCTTAGCGCTGTGACAAAGAAGTCCAGGGTGTAGAGGGTGTCGGGTTTGTCCGAAGCGCCGTAGCCCGGCAAATCCGGGACAATCACCCGGTAACCGGCCTCGGCGAACACCGGGTAGTTCTGCTTGAAATTGCTGTGACCGCTGGCACCCGGCCCGCTGCCATGAATGAAAATCACCGGCTCGCCGCTGCCGCCATCCTTCCCGCTTATATCCACATAGCGCAGCTGCAAACCATCCGGCAGCGTAACGAAGTGCCCTTGCGCTGAAGCGCCCATAAGGTGTCCTCCCGGCCTGTTGTTGTAGTCGGATTATTCCGAGGGGCCGGGTGCGCAACATCGTCCGACAAGACTACCTAGTCCCTTTGGACGTTGGCCTGCGCAAGGCTGCGGACCTAGCATCGACAGCATTCCCGAGCGACAAAAAGAGAATTCCCATGCTTGATCCGATGGACTTTCGCGGCAAAGTGGTACTGGTCACTGGCGGTGGAAAAGGTGTGGGGCGCGGCATCAGCCAGCGCTTTCTCGACTGCGGCGCCGAGGTGGTGATTTGCGGTCGCGAAGCCCCGCAATCCGTGCCCGCCAGCGACGGGCGCGAGGCGCTGTTCGTGCCCTGCGACCTGCGGGATGTCGAGCAATCCGGGCACTTGATCGCGCAAATCGTCGAGCGCTTCGGCCGCCTCGATGTGCTGGTCAACAACGCCGGTGGCTCACCGAATGCCGACGCAGCCAGCGCCTCGCCGCGTTTCAGCGAGGCAATCATTCGTTTGAACCTGATCGCACCACTGAACCTGTGCCAGCAGGCCAACCAGGTGATGCAGGCCCAGGCCGACGGCGGCACGATCATCAACATCTGCAGCGTCAGCGCCACCCGCCCTTCCCCCGGCACCGCCGCTTATGGCGCGGCAAAGGCCGGTCTGCTGAACCTGACCACTTCACTGGCGGTGGAATGGGCGCCGAAGGTGCGGGTCAACGCCGTCACCGCCGGGCTGATTCTCACCGAACAGGCGGCCATGCATTATGGTGACGAAGCGGGCATTGCCCGGGTGGCGGCGACCATTCCGCTACAACGTCTGGCGACCCCGGAGGACATTGGCGACACCTGCCTTTACCTGGCCTCGAAGCTGGCCCGTTACGTCAGCGGCGCGGACATCGCGGTGCATGGCGCGGGCGAACGCCCGGCGTTTCTCGACGCGGCCCAATCCCGTTCATAAGAGGACTTTCGACATGCCCGTAGCCAGCCACAGCGTTGTGCTGAACCTCACGCCACAAGCCGCCTGGGCCAAACTGCGCGACCTGAGCCTGGCCCCGCACTATGTGCCGGGCCTCACTGGCAGCCAGTTTCATCCTGGCGCAATCGAAGGCTTGGGCGCCAGTCGCCGGGTGTTGCGCAAGGGCGGTCAATATCTGGATGAAACCGTGGCGCAGTGGCAGGAAGGCACGGGGTTCGTGCTGCGGCTGCACAAGGGCGGCAATGACTCGCCCTTTCCGTTTCGCCAGGCAAGTTTCAGTTATGCCTTGCAAGGCGAAGGCGACACGACCCACATCACCCTGCAAATGCGTTACAGCCTGCGCGGTGGCAGGCTGTTTGAAAGGTTGCTGGCCAAGGCCTTCAACAAGGTCGTGAGGCAGATTGCCGAGAACCTCAAGGCCTACTACGAAACCGGCCGCACGCAGAATTCCGATATGGCTTTGAACACATCCAACATTGATGTTGCCTGACACGCCGCCTTCGCGGGCAAGCCCGCTCCCACAGGTTTTTGTGGTGACGCCGACATTGCGAGTATCCCCAATCCCCTGTGGGAGCGGGCTTGCCCGCGAAGGGGCCGGAACATCCAACATCAATATTGCCTGACACACCGCCAGCGGGAGCAAGCCCCCTCGCCACAATTGTCGCCAGTGTTCAAGGGCGCGCCACTTCCGAGTGAGCGGTAAAACGGGTGGCGACAATCTTCCATTGCCCGGCGATACGCTGGTAACGGTCCTGATAGAACCCACCCAACTGCCGCGTCGCCCCGCTCTCGCCATCCAGGTTGAAGTACCACAGGGCCCAACGGCCCTGGGCCTGATCCTCATTCAGCACCTCGATTTCCGGGTTGGCGCCGTGATGCAGGTCGATCACCCGCTCATGGCAGGCCAGTTCGCGGTACAGCGCGACAAAACTGTCGCGCTCACGAAAGATCCCCAGCGGACCGTAATCGATCAGCACCTCACCGTCGGCAAAGCAGTCGGCAATCACCTCGACCTGCTTGAGATCGCAGGCGTTGAGGTAGCGATGCTTGAGCCGGCGGATGTCCTCCAGCGCTTCCAGGCGGGCGATCCGCTGCTCCAGATTCATGCTGCACCTCGCGCTGTCACGTTGACCTCACTCCAGAAGGCTTTCATCGAACGGATCTTGCCGTCGGCGTCGAACTCCATCACGTCGATCACATGCAGCGAGCACGGTTGCCCGCCCCACTCCATGTCGACCCGGAACGGCATCGCGCCGCAACCGTTGAGCGTCGCGCGCACCGGGCCGGTCCGGGTCGCCGAGACTTTCATCGCCCCCAGTCCCTCACGGTAAAAGCGCGAGATGGCGTCGATGCCCTGCAACGGCGCGTGGCCGACCGGGTCTTCAACGGTGGCGTTATTGGCGTAGAGCGCAAGAATGCCGTCGATGTCGCCGGCATCCACCAGTTCCACGTAGCGGGCCATGGTCGCCTGAATCTGCTCTGCGCTGATCATTCAGACCACCTCGAACAGAGCGGCAGCGCCCATGCCGCCACCGATGCACATGCTCACAACCACGTAACGCAAACCACGGCGCTGACCTTCGATCAACGCATGGCCGACCATCCGCGCACCAGACATGCCGAACGGATGACCGATGGAAATCGCCCCGCCATTGACGTTCAAACGCTCGGCCGGAATGCCCAACGTATCGCGGCAATACAGGACCTGACAGGCGAACGCCTCATTCAACTCCCACAGGCCGATGTGGTCCATGGTCAAGCCATGGCGCTTGAGCAGCTTGGGAATGGCGTACACCGGGCCGATGCCCATCTCGTCGGAATTACAACCGGCGACAGCCATGCCGCGATAGATCCCCAGGGGTTCCAGGCCACGTTTCTCGGCCATTTTTGCGCTCATCAGCACCGAAGCCGATGCGCCGTCGGACAGCTGCGAGGCGTTGCCGGCGGTGATGAATCTACCTTTGTCGCTCCACTGACCGCCGGGCCATACCGGTTCCAGGGCGCTCAGGCTTTCGCGAGAGGTGTCGATGCGGTTGCATTCGTCACGCAGCAAGGTGACGGTTTCATAGCAGGTTTCGCCGGTGGCCTTGTCGAACAGTGCCTTGCGGCTGGTCAGCGGCGCCAGTTCCCGGTCGAATCGCCCGGCGCTCTGGGCCTGTGCGGTACGCAGCTGGCTCTGGTAGCTGTATTCGTCCTGCTCGTCGCGGGAGATGCCGTAGCGCGCGGAGACGATCTCGGCGGTTTCGATCATCGGGATATAGGCGTGCGGGTCCAGCTCGATCACAGAAGCCGACTGATTGCGATACAGGTTCTTGTGCTTGTTCTGCACCAGGGAAATCGACTCCAGGCCACCGGCCACGGCGATGTCGATTTCGTCGCACATGATGCCTTTGGCGGCCATGGCGAGACTCATCAGCCCCGACGAGCACTGGCGCTCGACGGCCATCCCGGCAACCGATGCCGGCAAGCCGCCAGCAATCGCGCACAGGCGTCCCAGGTTGTAGGACTGGGTGCCCTGCTGCGCCGCGGCGCCGATGATCACGTCGTCCACTTCGCCCGGCTCGATGCCGGCACGGCGCACGGCTTCGCGCACCACGTGGCCGCCCAGTTGCGGCGCCTCGGTGTCATTGAACGCACCGCGAAAGGCTTTGCCGATCGGAGTACGGGCGGTGGAAACGATGACGGCTTCTTTCATGCTGGATTCCTCGAAAATGCTGTTGATGGTCAGGCCGGGTAATAGCGACTGATGGTGTCGACCACGCAGCCGGGGCGTTCCTCGCCGTCGATGTCGACGCTGACGCGGATGGTCGCCTGTACGCCGCCCTTCACTTCCTCGACCGCGATCAATTGCGCACTGCCGCGCACCCGCGAACCGACGCGCACCACCGAAGGGAAACGCACCCGCTCACAGCCGTAATTGACCCCCATGGCCAGGCCACGGACTTCGACGATCTGCGGCAGGAACAGGTTGACCAGCGACAGACTCAGGTAGCCATGGGCAATGCAGGCACCAAACGGGCCGCTGGCGGCCTTGAGCGGATCGACGTGAATCCATTGGTGATCGCCGGTGGCGTCGGCGAAGCAGTCGATGCGGCCCTGTTCCAGCAATAGCCAGTCGCTGGCGCCGAGTGATTGGCCCACGGCGTCGAACAAGGCCATCGGCGTGTCGAAAATACGTGGCATGGTCACGCCCTCTGGCTGGACACCGACAACACTTCGCCGGTCATGTAGGAGCTGTAGTCGCTGGCCAGGAACATCATCACGTTGGCCACTTCCCAGACTTCGGCGGCACGGCCGAAGGCTTCGTTGGCGGCCAGTTGATCGAGCACCGCCTGGGGTGCGGATTTGCGCAGGAAATCGTGCAGGGCAATGCTCGGGCTGACCGCGTTGATGCGGATGCCGTAGTCGGCGGCCTCGACCGCTGCGCAGCGGGTCAGCGCCATCACGCCAGCCTTGGCGGCGGCGTAGTGCGCCTGTTCTTTCTGCGCCCGCCAACCCAGTACCGAGGCGTTGTTGACGATGACCCCGGCACGCCGCTCCATCATTTTCGGCAGCATGGCGCGGGTCATGCGCATGGTGCCGGTGAGCGTCACGTCGATGACCCGATTCCATTCTTCATCGGCCATGTTCACCAGCAAGCGCGAGCCGCCAAGCCCGGCGTTGTTGATCAGCACATCGACGCCCTGCAGGTCACGCTCGGCGCAGGCGATCAGCTGCTGCACCTGGGCTTCGTCGGCGACGTTGCAGACCTGGCCGAAGACCTGCTGCAGCTCGGTGGTTTCGCGAATCTTCAGCACCGCTTCGGCCAACCGGCCTTCATGGATATCGCTGATCATCAGCGCGCGACAGCCTTCTTCGGCAGCGCGCACGGCGGCGGAAAAACCGATACCGGCACCGGCGGCGGCGGTGATCAGTACCGACTTGCCGCGCAGCAGGCCGCGACCTTCAACATATTGAGGTACAGACATGAACTCTCTCCTTTCAGGCGCGCGGACGCGGCTCTTTGGGCATGCCCAAGGCACGCTCGGCGATGATGTTGCGCTGGATTTCGTTGCTGCCGCCGTAGAGGGTGTCGGCACGGCTGAACAGGTACAGCGACTGCAAACGGGTCAACTGGTAGGGTGCGGCTTCGAGCAATTCCGCCTCGGCGCCGAGAACGTCCATCGCCAACTTGCCGAGGCTGGCGTGCCAGGTCGACCAGAACAGCTTGTAGATGGTTGCCTCCTTGCGCAGCGAACCGTCCTGGCTACCCGAGAGCATGCGCAGCGAGTTGTAGCGCATGATCCGCAACCCGCTCCAGGCCTCGGCCAGGCGCTGACGCAGGATCGGGTCGCGGTCGGCACCGTTGGACTTGGCGATGGCGATGATTTCGTTGAGTTCGTTCTGGAACTGCATCTGCTGGCCGAGGGTCGACACACCCCGCTCAAAGCCGAGCAGCGCCATGGCGATCTTCCAGCCTTCGCCCGGCTCACCGATGATGTTGGTGGCGTCGGTGCGGGCATCGTCGAAGAACACTTCGTTGAATTCCGAGGTGCCGGTCAGTTGCTCGATAGGCCGTACGGTAATTTCTGTCTGGGCCATGGGCACCAGCAGGAACGACAGTCCACGATGGCCGACGCTGCCCGGTTCGGTGCGGGCAATCACGAAACACCAGTCCGACTCATGGGCCAGGGACGTCCAGACTTTTTGCCCGTTGATCAGCCATTGGCCGGTCGCTTCATCCAGCGTTGCACGGGTCTTGACGTTGGCCAGGTCGGAACCTGCGCCCGGCTCCGAATAGCCCTGGCACCAGAACGACGTACCGCTGACGATCCCCGGCAAAAAGCGCTGTTGCTGTTCGACCGTGCCGAACGCGGCGATGGTCGGCCCGGCCAGGCCTTCGCCGATATGGCCCATGCGGCCGGGGCCGCCAGCGCGGGCGTACTCCTCGTTGAAGATCACCTGTTGGGTGATCGACAGGCCGCGCCCGCCATGCTCCGGCGCCCAGCCGACGCAGGTCCAGCCGCCCTCGGCAAGCTTGCGCTCCCAGGCTTTGCGCTCCTCGGGAAACATGTGCTCGTCGCCCGGGCCGCCGCGAAAACGCAAGGCTTCGAATTCACCGCAGAGGTTGGCGCTCATCCAGTCGGCGACTTCCCGACGGAAGCGTTCGTCCTGTTCGCTGAAACTGATTTTCATGGCTGCTCTCCCAGAATCACCGAAGCAATGCGCTCGCGATGCCAGGCCGGTAACCCAAGGAAACTCTCGCTGGCACGGGCGCGCTTGAAGTAGAGGTGCGGGTCGTATTCCCAGGTGAAACCGACGCCACCGTGCAACTGGATCGATTCGGACGCGCAATGGAAGTAGGTTTCCGAGCACTGCGCCTTGGCCAGCGCCGCCGCCAGCGGCAGTTCGGCCGCGACCTGCGAATCACCCTGCGGGTCGAGGACTTCCTGGGCCACGCACGCGGCGTAGTAACTGGCCGAACGCGCGCATTCGACTTGCAGCATCATGTCGGCGGCGCGGTGTTTGAGGGCCTGGAAACTGGCGATGGGGCGACCGAACTGTTGGCGCTCCTGCATGTAGGCCACGCTGAGGTCGAGCACTTGCTGTGCGCCACCGGTTTGCTCGGCGGCCAGGCCGATGCAGGCCAGTTGCAGGACGCGCTCAAGGTGCGACCAGCCATTGCCGAACTCACCCAGCAGGCAGTCGGCTTCAAGGTACAGGCCCTTGAGCTGGATCCGCGCCTGGCGCCGAGTCTGGTCCATGGTCGGCAGCATCTGTCGTTCGATGCCTGCGCGCACGGCGCTCACGGCAAACAGGCTGATGCCCGTTTCGCCGGTGGTTCCGGGTTGACGGGCGGCAACGATCAACAGATCGGCGCCATGGCCGTCGAGTACATGCTTGAGGGTGCCGTCGAGGACAAACCCGTCGCCTTCGGCCACCACCGTTGCCTGGACATCATCGGCAGACCAGCCGTTGGCACTGCTGAACGCCAGGGTCGCGGTCATGCTGCCGTCGGCAATCGACGGCAACCAACGCTGCTTCTGTTCATCATTGGCCGCCAGCAACAGCGCAGGCGTGGCCATGCAGGCGGTGGCGAAAAACGGCGAGCACAGCAAGCGCCGGCCCATCTGTTCCAGCAGGATCGTCAGCTCGACAAAGCCGAGGCCCAGGCCGCCATAGGTTTCGGGGATGTGAATCGCCGGCCAGTACATTTCCTGGCACAGACGCTGCCAGAGGGCTTCGTCGAAACCCCGTTCGCTGACCATTGCCGCGCGCACGGCGGCAGAATCCGAGACATCGGCGAGGAAACCCTCGGCCGATGCGCGGATCATTTCCTGTTCGTCGCTGAATGCAAACTCCATCGCGGCGCCTTCTGCTCGTTTGGCGGGGCGCGCGTGGCGCAACACCCCTTTGAGCATGAAGTTTGGCGCCGCCCGGACTCGGCAGAATCGTTAGCCTTGCCTAGTCCGAACGGGTGATGTGGTGGCGAGCTTGTTCGGCCGGGAAGCCGATCAGCGGCAATCTCCGCCCATGCGTACCAACAGCGCCGCACGGTGCGGTTTGAGGTACGGGTTGACTTCACCGACCTGGCACGACGCCAGGTTCTGCAGTTCCGGTGTGAGGGGCTCTTGCACAAACAACAGCCCCGCCGGACGCGACTCGGACTGCAACTGCGCCACTGTCAGCGGCGCCACCGGCCGGCCCATGTAATAGACCAGACGGATATCCGGCTCACCGAGGGTGTAGGCCTTCTGACCCGGCTGCCCATTGGCCAGCGTGGCAACTTGCTCAAGGCCACCGACCCGGTGCGACAGCACCCGCGCTTCGACGAACATGTAGAACACCACGAACCCGGTCAGCATCACGTAGGGCACAACGGCCAGGACCGTGCGCCAGCGACCTTTCAGGTCATCGAGCAGTGCCGACCAGTGCATCGCCAGCAGCAACGCCATGGACGGATAGACCGGCAACAGGTACTTGCCATGCTTTTCGGTGAACAGGGAAAACACCAGCAGCGGCAACAGGCTGCAAATCAGCAACATGCCCGCCTCGCGGCGCGAGCGGATCATTGCCCAGAACTTGCGCGGCTGCACGAATGCGATCAGCCAGAACGGGAAGAAATCACCGGCCAGGTACAACAGGTACGCATACCAGGCCTCGGCGCCCTGCCCGTCGATCTTCTTCACGATGTCTTCGCTGATGATCGAGGCCCAGATCCCCCAGCCCTGGTTCACAGACACCGCCACGTACCAGGAACTGCCCAGCCCCAGGGCAATCAGCCAGCCCCAACCGTCGCACAGATAAGCCTTGGCCCGGGCATCTCGGTAGATCAAGGCATAGGCCAGGATCGGCGCCGTCACCCACAACAGGCAAACCGGCCCCTTGGTCAGCAGTGCGCAACCCAGCAGCACGTAGCTGAGTCGACTCCACATGGCCCGCCCCTGCAGGAAGATGAACTGCCAGGCCGCCAGCAGTGCGCCGAAGCACAGCAGGGTCAGCAGCATCTCGATTTCCGAGCGTCGTGCGAACAGGCTGAAGGCACCGTTCGCGGCCAGGAACACCACGGCGAACAGACCGACCTGCCGCCCCGCCTGCCGAACGCCGTACAGATAGGTGCCAAAACAGCACAAGGCGGCGGCCAGGGCCGAAGGCAGGCGCACGCTCCACTCGGACAAACTGCCCAGCACCGCCGTCGAAACCAGACCGGCCCAATAGAAAAACGGCGGCTTGGAGAGGTACAAGTCGCCGTTCATATAAGGCAGCAGCCAACTTCCCGCTTCACGCATTTCGCGCACGGTTACCGCACGGCGGGCCTCGTTGACACTGAGGAACGGCACGCTGCCCAGCCCCCAGAAAAACAGCAACGCCAACGCGACGGCCACGAGCAACGTAATATTCCGGGTCGATAACGATCCGCGCATTCCCTACTCCTTCAGGTGTTTGCTTTTTGAGATCAATTGCAGGTTGCGAAAATAGACGAGGGAGCCAAAGGCCTGCCCGACGATGAACACCGGGTCTTCACGGTAAATGGCATAGGCGAGCAACAAGGTGCTGCCGACGATGCTCAGGTACCAGAAGCTCACCGGGATCACGCTGCGTTTCTTGTATTCGCTGTACAGCCACTGCAGGACAAACCGCCCGGTAAAGGCAACCTGCCCGGCAAAGCCGACGATCAGCCAAAGGGCTTCGCGGGAGAGATTCATCCTTTGATCTCCTGGGGGATGGTGTTCAGGCGCGTGCGCTTGATCAGCCACCAGACACCGAACAAATCGAAAATGCCGACCAGTGCGCGGTCGAGGTTGCCGTATTTCGAGACCCCGGCCGTGCGCGGCCGGTGGTTGACCGGGTGCACGATCATGCGCCCGTTATGACGCTGGATCAGCGCCGGAATATAGCGATGCATGTGGTCGAAGTATGGCAGGCGCAAGAACGCCGCGCGCTCGATCAGCTTCAGGCCGCACCCGGTGTCCGGGGTAGCGTCCTTGAGCAGGCGCCGGCGCAGGTTGTTGGCGAACCGCGAGGCGTAGCGTTTGCTCGCGGTGTCGCGGCGATTGACCCGGTGCCCGGCCACCAGCTGCACATCGACCTTTCCCGGTTCGCCGCGCACCAGCGCGAGCATGCCGGGGATGTCCGCCGGGTCGTTCTGGCCGTCGCCATCGAGGGTCGCCAGCCACATACCGCGGGCCTCACGGGCGGCGTGGTACAGCGAGGTGCTCTGTCCCAGCGACCGCTCGTGATGCAGGATGCGCAGGGTGTTCAAGCCGTTTTGGCGAATCTGCCGCAGTTCCTGCAGGGTCGAATCGGTGCTGCCGTCGTCGACCACGATGATTTCGTAAGCCTCATCGGCCAGTGCCACGCGGATTTCCTCAAGCAGTGGCTTGAGGTTGTTCGCTTCGTTCTTGGCGGGAATCAGTACGGATACAAAAATGTCTTGGCTCATGGAGTCACTCTCGCCTTTATTGGATTTCTTTTATCAGTGGCGAATCAAGGTGTAGTACACCGGCCGACTCGATGCAGAACTGAGCTATATCAGGGCGATGACGCCAACAGTGCTCCGTCCCGTGGACGCACTCGCGCGACCCCGCATACGGTGCCCGGCCATTTGTAAAAATGACGTCAATATTTCATACACTTTTTGTCATCATTCCCCTGATAACACAACGAATTCGATTGCCATTGGCGCCTGCCCATCTAAAGTGCACCCACGCGAGTGAAAAACATGAATCGGGTAAGGACGCAGAACCATGAGCACTGAGCAAGAGACGACTTTCGATGAGCCACGACTCAACAGCACGGAAATCCGCATTCTGGGCTCGTTGATCGAGAAGCAGGCCACCAGCCCGGAAACCTATCCCCTGACCCTCAATGCCCTGGTGATTGCCTGCAACCAGAAAACCAGCCGCGAGCCGGTGATGAACCTGACACCGGGCCAGGTCGGCCAGAGCCTGCGCGCCCTCGAAGGACGCGGCTTCACCAGACTGGTGATGGGCAGCCGCGCCGACCGCTGGGAGCACAAGGTCGACAAGGCCCTGGAACTGGTGCCGGCGCAGGTCATCCTGAGCGGGCTGATGTTTCTGCGCGGCCCGCAGACCGTCAATGAACTGCTGACCCGCAGCGGGCGCATGCATGAGTTCGAAGATGCCGAACAGGTGGTGCATCAACTCGAACGCCTGATTGCCCGGGGCCTGGCCGTACTGATTCCGCGCCAGGCCGGCCAGCGCGAAGACCGTTACACCCACGCCCTGGGCGACCCGGCGGATATCGAAGCGATCATGGCGGCACGGCAAAACCCGGCCGAACGGGGCAGCAGCGGGGTTTCGGTTGAGCGCATTGAAGAACTGGAAGCGCGGATTGCAGCGCTGGAAGAAAGGCTGGCTCGGCTCGAATAATCAGGCTACAGAGATCCAATGTGGGAGCGGGCTTGCTCGCGAATGCGATCTGTCAGTCACATCAATGCTGAGTCGACCATCGTCTTCGCGAGCAAGCCCGCTCCCACAGTAGTTTGAGGGTGTCTGCGCTTACTCGCCGTCCCAGTAGTCAACCCCATCGGCCTGCCTGGCCACCGCGACAAAACCCGAAGCATTACCCTCGGCATCCACCTTGAAGTCATCCATCACGGCGTATTTGCCGGAATCCGGGTATTCACAGATCTCCGGTGATTGCTGGGTGCTGACGGCCAGGTACCGCAATTCGCCGTTGCTGGTATTGATGATCTGATGCGCCTTTTCAGGCCCACCCGATGGACAGGCAATCACATCACCGGCGCGGATCGGAAAACGTTCGGTCCCCAGGCGGACCTCCCCTTCCCCGGCCACGACGTAGAACATTTCCTCATTGACCCGATGACTGTGAAACGGGCTGCCGCGCATGCCTGGCTCCAGCACATACAGGCGATAACCCAGCTTTTGCGCCCCCAGTTGCTGACCAACACGGGCCAGGCGCTGTTGATAGCGACCGGCGGTTTCACCGCTCGGCGCAAACGCTTCGGGCAGCGGTTCAAGTTCGACTGAATTCAGGTTGAGAATGGGGGGATGCATGGACACCTCCTAACTGCGGGCAAACGCCACGGCCTTCTGGAATTGCTCATCCGTGGGACGTACGCCGGTATAGAGCACGAATTGCTCCAGCGCCTGGATCGCGATCACTTCCAGCCCGGTGATGACCCGCTTGCCTTCGGCACGAGCACGCACGATCAGCGGGGTTTCCGAGGGAATCGCCACCACATCGAAGACAGTGTCCGCTTTTTCGATCACCTCAGGCTCAAAGGCCAGTTGCTCGGCCTCCGGTCCTCCCGTCATGCCGATCGGGGTGACGTTGACCAGCATTTGCGGGCGACGATTCCCCAACTCGGCCTGCCACTCATACCCCAACGACTGCGCCAGCGTCTGCCCGGCACGCTCGTTGCGGGCCACGATCAGGCCGTTTTCATAGCCGCCATCACGCAAGGCGCTCGCCACGGCCTTGGCCATGCCGCCGCTGCCGCGCAAGGCAAAGGTCGAGTCCTTGGGCACCTGGTGTTTTTCCAGCAACTGGGCAACGGCGATGTAGTCAGTGTTGTAGGCCTTGAGATGACCGTCGGTGTTGACGATGGTGTTGATCGATTGAATGGCTGCTGCAGACGCGTCGAGTTCATCCACCAGGGCAATGCAGGCTTCCTTGAACGGCATCGACACGCCGCAGCCACGAATCCGCAGGGCGCGAATGCCGGCAACGGAACCCGGCAGGTCCTGGCTGGCAAAGGCCTTGTAGTAGAAATTCAGGCCCAGCTGTTCATACAGATGATTGTGAAAACGCAGACCAAAGTTCCCGGGGCGTCCTGAAAGGGACATGCACAGCTGGGTGTCTTTGTTGGGGTTCATCTGCATGGGAAAGCTCCTTCAAATGCACTTTTCGGATGGACGGGATTAGCCCTCCATCGGGTTCTGATCGATCATGTAAGTGTGTTAACGCGGCCTTACACGGGTCGGTAGGAAAGTCGGTACAGACCTTACACAAAATTTACCTCGCGGCCGTGCTGTTTTTCAGAAAAACGCTGTCTTAGAAGTATCCCCGCGACAATCCTTGGGTCTATTGCAGACACAAGCGCCGGGGCGAAGAACCGAGGAACTATCATGATCCGTAAAGTCCCCACAGTAGCCTTGCTGATCGGCGCCCTCGCTATCGCAGGACAGGCGCAAGCCCATGGTGGTGGTAATGACGCGGCGGTATTCGGAGCGATCGTCGGTACTGCCATCGTCGGCTCGGCTCTGATCAACGCCAACCGCCCGGTTTATGTCGCACCGCAACCGGTCTACTACCAGCCCGCGCCGGTTTATTACGCACCACCGCCTCCGGTTTACTACCAGCCGGCCCCGGTCTACGTGCAACAACCGATCTACTACCGCCCGGCCCCGGTTTACTACGGCCCACCCCGTGGTTACTACGGCCCGGCCCGTGGTTATTACGGCCCGCCACGGGGCTACTACGGCCGAGGTCACTGGTAACGAACTCATCCAGCCCCGCTGAAACAGCGGGGCTTTTTTGTGCCCGATTGTCGGTGCAGGTCTGGAAAAATCTCGCCAAGGTCGCTATCGGGACAGTGCCCGTGGCAGAAACGGGCAAGATGGACTCGAGCCGATTTCTGCCGCGCGGCAAAAAACGGTCATATTTTTGTCATGACAGTTCCTCAAGCTCGGGGCTGTCCGTCTAAAACAGATTGATAACAACAAGGACGACCACATGCCAACGCAAAACCCGCACCGCATCGTCGGTCTGTGCACCTCCAGCAAGGTGTACAACGCACTGACCGAACTCAAGCACCTGGAAGGTCATCGCAGCGCCAAGTTTCTCTCGCTGTTGACGCAAAGCCTGGTGCGCAAGGGCCTGCTCAACGAGCAGGAAGTGGTTCATATGCTCGATCAGGTGGTCAGCTGACCCGCCAACGGTCGTTTACCCCCTCTGGCATCAATGACCACTATCGAAAGCGTTGATTACTCCTCAAGACACCCGGACCTTAAAGTAGCTCCACAGATTGATGGAGGTACTTGTCATGTCCAAGGTTCAGATCATGTCCGTTATCGGCAGCGCCGTCCCCGCACAGCTCAGGGAACTGGGCATGCTCGCCTGCTGGTATCTGGTGCAGGACGGGGTACAGATCAGCGGCCCGCTCACTTCGCTACCCGCCGCCCAGGAACTGTCGCAACGCATCGGCACTGGCCAGTCCGGCAGGCTCAGCGCCTAAGGCAGCTGCACCCGCGGTTTGGTTTCAACGAAAATGGCCCAGCTCGACATGAACAGGGCCGCGATCAACGGGCCGATGACAAAGCCGTTCAGTCCGAAAATCGCCAGGCCGCCGAGGGTCGAGATCAGGATCATGTAGTCCGGCATTTTGGTGTCCTTGCCCACCAGTAACGGCCGTAGCAGGTTGTCCACCAGCCCGATCACGAAGACCCCGAACAATCCCAGCACCACGCCCTGCCAGATCGCCCCGGTGAGCAGGAAAAACACCGCCACCGGCACCCAGACGATTCCCGCCCCCACCGCCGGCAGCAGCGACAGAAACGCCATCAACACCGCCCAGAGCAATACGCTGGGAATGTCCAGAAACCAGAAGACCAGACCGCCCAGCGCGCCTTGCGTGATCGCCACCAGCAGGTTGCCCTTCACCGTGGCCCGCACCACACGATTGAACTTGAGCTGCAAACGGCGTTTCTGCTGTTCCTGCAATGGCACCGCCAGGCGCACCTTGCGCGCCAGTTCCGCACCGTCGCGCAGGAAGAAAAACAGCAGGTACAGCATGATGAAAAAGCTGACGATGAACTCGAACGTGCCCTGGCCGAAACTGAAGACCTGAGTGGCGAAGAACTCGTTGCCGGTCATCGCGCTCTTGATGATTTTCTCCCTCAGCCCATTGAGCTCCCCGATGCCGAAGCGGTCGAGCAAATGCTGGAAATATGACGGCAGGCTGTGCTTGAACTGCGCCACATACCCGGCGATGTCCAGTTCGCCGCTTTCGATGTTCTTGTAGAGCGCGGTTCCCTCCTGGACCAGGAAGACGCCGAGGACTATCACAGGCAGGATCGCGCTCAACAGGCAGATGCTCAATGTGAGCAGCGACGTGAGGTTGCGCTCCCAGCCGAACTTCAGTTGCAGTCGCCGTTGCAGGGGAGCAAAGAGGATCCCGAGGATCACCGCCCAGAACACGGCGCCGTAGAACGGCAGCAGAATCCAGACGAAAGCGATGCTCACCAGGGCCAGCAGGACGGTCAGCGATCTGTCTTTCAGGGTTTCGTCGTTCATGTAGGATCCATGCCAGTCTGCCCGGACGCAAAGGTACGTCCTGATGCTTAGGTCGCCACGGCCAGCGCGAGTGCCCTTCGTTCGTGAACAAAGCATAGATCCAGATCAACAAACCCTCGGGCCAAGTCGTTTACCCTGCGCGGCTTTTGCGATCGACCCGCCATGAACCTGATTGCTCCCGAACTGCTTGCCCCCGCCGGCACCCTGAAAAACATGCGTTACGCCTTCGCCTACGGCGCCGATGCGGTGTACGCCGGCCAGCCGCGCTACAGCCTGCGGGTGCGAAACAACGAATTCGACCACGCTAACCTGGCCCTTGGCATTCGCGAGGCCCAGGCTCAGGGCAAGCGCTTTTACGTGGTGGTGAACATCGCGCCGCACAACGCCAAGCTCAAGACCTTCCTCAAGGACCTTGAACCGGTGATCGCCATGGCCCCGGATGCACTGATCATGTCCGACCCCGGCCTGATCATGCTGGTGCGCCGGCACTACCCGCAGATGCCGATTCACCTTTCGGTGCAGGCCAATACGGTGAACTGGGCGAGCGTCGAGTTCTGGCAGCAGCAAGGCTTGAGCCGGATCATCCTGTCCCGGGAGTTATCCCTGGAAGAAATCGCCGAGATCCGCGAGCAAGTGCCGGCCATGGAACTGGAGGTGTTCGTGCACGGCGCGTTGTGCATGGCCTATTCCGGGCGCTGCCTGCTGTCGGGCTACATGAACAGGCGTGACGCCAATCAGGGCAGTTGCACCAATGCCTGTCGCTGGAAATATTCAGCGCAACCGGCCACGGAAAACCAGCTCGGCGAGATCGTGCAACAGTATCAACCGGAACCCACCCTGGGCATCGGCGCGCCTGCCGAACAGGTGTTCCTGTTGCAGGAAGCCAATCGTCCCGGCGAACAGATGCCGGCCTTCGAAGACGAACACGGCACCTACATCATGAACGCCAAGGACCTGCGCGCCGTGCAGCACGTCGAACGCCTGACGCACATGGGCATGCACTCGCTGAAAATCGAAGGCCGCACCAAATCCCATTTTTACTGCGCGCGCACCACCCAGGTTTATCGCCAGGCCATCGACGACGCGGTGGCGGGCCGGGCCTTCGACCGTGACCTGATGACCGACCTGGAGTCCCTCGCCCAGCGCGGCTACACCGAAGGTTTTCTGCGCCGGCATGTGCATGACGAATACCAGAACTACCAGAACGGCAGCTCGGTATCGGAGCGCCAGCAGTTTGTCGGTGAGTTGACCGGCCTGCGCCGCGATCGCCTGGCCGAGGTCAAGGTGAAGAACCGCTTCGGCCTGGGCGATCACATGGAGCTGATGACGCCCAAGGGCAACTTCCACTTCGATCTGCATCAATTGCAAAACGCCAAGGGTGAAGCGATCGAAGTTGCACCGGGGGATGGGCATACGGTGTATTTGCCGATACCGGATGCGGTGGATCTGGAGTTTGGTTTGCTGATGCGGGATATCAACATGCCGTAACCCCTGTGGGAGCGGCGTCAGGCAAACTCCTCGCGCAACATCGCCACGAACGCCTCACGCGCCGGGTGCACCCCGGCGTTTTCGTGCCAGTAAAACAGGTTGTCGACGGCGGTCAGTTCGGGGAACTCAAACCCCGCGCACCCCGCGCCTTTGGCGTATTGATCGAACACGCCTTTGGGCACCAGCGCCACGCCGGCACCGGCGCTGACACAACCGACAATCGCACCATAACTGGCCAGGCTGACAATCGGCAGCGCCTGCCCCTGTCGCAACAGCCAATGCTCCAGCGCCGCCCGATACGGACAGCCCTGGGGCCACATGAACACGGTCTGGTCCTGCAAATCACTGACGTCCCGCAGCGGCCCCAGGGAGGTCGAGGCGATCAGCAGCAGCTCTTCGCGGTACATCGGCGTGCGCTTGAGGTGCGCACGCTCGACGTCCACCGCGACGATGGCGCCGTCGAGCTTGTGACTGAGCGTGTCATCGAGCAACTGCCCCCAGGAGCCGGTGCTCAGCTCCAGCGCCACCTGCGGGAAACGCTTGTGAAACTTCGCCAGCAGGCGCGGCAATCGCCCGGTGGCCGACGACTCGATGGCCCCGATACGCAATGGCCCCGAGGGTTCGGCAGAAGGGTCGACCGCGCGCTTGGCCTCGGCGGTCAGGGCGAGAATTTTCGAGGCGTAGGCCAGGAAGGTTTGCCCCGACGGGCTGATGCGCAGCCCTCGGCCTTCGCGCAGAAACAGCGCGACACCCAGTTCGGTCTCCAGGGCCTTGATCCGTGCCGTGATGTTCGACGGCACGCAATGCAACAGCTCGGCTGCGCGGGCGATGCTGCCGACGTCGGCGACGGTCTTGAACATGCGAATCTGTGCCAGCTCCATACATCACCCATAGTGAACGGTTAGCGCAGTATAAGTCAGTTGTGGCGAACGATAAGCTTTCTGATACTCCGTGCATCAGCCCACAGGTGCACGACCATGACGCCGCTCACACCCTCCCCCGTTTCACCCTGGAAAATCATCCTGGCCATGACGTTTGTCGTGGCGTGCTGGGGCTATTCCCCGACCGGCATCCATATCGGCTTGCTGGCCTATGACCCGGTGCACCTGGCGCTCCTGCGCTTCCTGCTGGCTTCCGTGTTCATGGCCGTGGTCGCGATATTCAAAGGCATTCGCCTGCCAAGCCTTCGAGACTTGCCGCTGATGTTCGGCCTGGGCTTCTTTGCCGTGAGCCTGCACCACGTGGCGATCAACTTCGGGCAGCAAGGCGTCAGCGCCGGCGCTTCGAGCGTCCTGGCCCAGACCACGCCCCTGTTCAGCACGCTGATCGCGCGCTTCGTGTTCAAGGACCAGGTGAGCCTGTGGCGCTGGGGGTGTGTGCTGCTCGGATTGTTTGGCGTGGTGATCGTGGTGGCGGGCGATCATGGCCTTGGCAGCATTGATGCCCACGGCTTGCTGATCCTGCTGGCGGCGGTGTCCTGGAGCCTCTACTTTGCCCTGCAAAAGCACCACACCGGGCGTTACGACGGGTTGACGCTGGTGTGCTACACGGTGTGGTCCGGTACGGTGCTGCTGTTGATTTTTCTGCCCGGCCTTGTGGATCAAGTCGCCCTGGCGCCGATGCGCGTGCAGTGGGCGGTGATTGCCTTGGGGATATTCCCCAGTGCCCTGGCGTACCTGGCCTGGGCCTATGTGCTGGCGCATGTCGATTTGAGCCGGGCGACGATGACGCTGTATTTGACGCCGCCCACGGCGATGGTCATTGCGTCTTATGCGTTCGGCGAGCGACCGACGTTGATGATCGTGGTCGGCGGGCTGGTGGTGTTGGCGAGTGTGCTGGCGTTGAATCTGGAGCGGCGGGCTGTCGTTGTTCAGGTTGCCCGGGCCTGATCCATGTTTTTTGCTGTCTTGACTGGCGCCTTCGCGGGCAAGCCCGCTCCCACAGGTTTTGAGTCGTGCTCGAGTGCTGCGGCAAAAATAAAATCCTGTGGGAGCGGGCTTGCTCGCGAAGAACGATGACGCGGTGTCACTGACTATCAGCTGGGCGAAAACCGGTCACGGCTGTTAGTCAGATGCAGCCACATCGCCGCCCGCGCCGCGTCCGGGTCCTGGCGTTTGATGGCGTTGAGAATCGCCTCATGCTCGAGGTTGGCCAACTCGCCGAGCTTGCTCAAGTCCGCTGCGCCACGCTCGGCCGCATTGACCCGGGTGCGCGGGATCATGGCACTGCCCAGGTGCTGCATGATTTCGGTGAAGCACAGGTTGCCGGTGGCTTCGGCGATCAGCAGGTGAAAACGCCGGTCCGCTTCGACACAGCTGTCGTTGTTGGCCAGCAGGCTTTGATAGTCATCCAGCGCTTCACGCATCCGCGCCAGTTGCAGATCGGTGCGGCGCGTTGCCGCCAGCGCCGCTGCCTGGGTTTCCAGGCCCATGCGCAACTCCAGAATGCTGCGCACCCCCAACGCGGTATCGACATTCAGCCGCAGCCCCTGCTCCGGCGCGCGCTCGATCACGAACGTGCCGATGCCATGCCGGGTTTCCACCAGCCCCGAGGCCTGCAGCTTCGAGATTGCCTCACGCACCACCGTGCGACTGACCCCGTGTTCCTGAACGATGGTGTTTTCCGACGGTAGCTTGTCACCGGGCAACATCTGGCCGAGCAGGATGCGCTGGGTCAGTTTCTCCACCAGGTCATGGGCCAGGTTGTGGCTGCGCTTGCGGGCGGGTACTTCGAGGTCTTCTTGCATGGGCGTGTCCGAAATCAGGGCAATCGAATCGTAGCACCGCGCCGGACGGGAATCCTGAAAAATCTCGCTCAACTTGTATGACAACACTCAACAATCAGCCCATATTGGTTCGTTTAAAGGGCCATCCGTCACCACCCAGAGAATAACAAGCCTCTGACAAAGTGCCATTTTATTGGATAAACATGGTTGCAAGATCAAAAAATCTAGTTGTATGATGTCTATCAACAACGCAACGCCCGGCTTCACCCCGCATAAAAATAACGAGTGGGAGAAAACGCAGTGAATACATCCATCTCCGGGATGCACGACGACGCCAATACAGCGCTGAAGTCCGCCATCGCCAAAGTCAAACGTCACGTCTTGCCGCTGTTCGTCATCATGTTCATCGTCAATTACATTGATCGCGTGAACATCGGCTTCGTCCGCGCCCACATGGAACACGACCTGGGCATTGGCGCTGCCGCCTATGGCCTCGGTGCCGGCCTGTTTTTCATCGGTTATGCGCTGTTCGAAGTGCCTTCCAACATCCTTCTGCAGAAAGTCGGCGCGCGTATCTGGCTGACGCGGATCATGCTGACCTGGGGCCTGGTCGCCGCGGGCATGGCGTTCATCCAGAACGAAACCCACTTCTACATCCTTCGATTCCTGCTGGGGGTGGCCGAAGCCGGGTTCTTTCCTGGGGTGATCTACTACTTCACCCGCTGGTTGCCGGGTGTGGAGCGCGGCAAGGCGATTGCGATTTTCCTCAGCGGCTCGGCGATTGCCTCGCTGATTTCCGGCCCACTGTCCGGACTGCTCCTGCAAATCAGCGGCCTGGGCATGCACGGCTGGCAGTGGATGTACTTCATCGAGGGCATGTTTTCGGTGGGGTTGTGCGTGTTCGTCTGGTTCTGGCTGGACTCCAGACCCCACGACGCCAAATGGCTGAGCCGCGAGGAGCAGGACGCGCTGGTCAAGGCCATCGACGACGAACAACTGGCCCGGGAAGCCGCCACGCCCATCAAGCCGTCGCTGGGCAAATTGCTCAAGGACCGCCAGATCATCCTGTTCTGCCTGATCTACTTCTTCATCCAGCTGACCATCTATGCCGCGACCTTCTGGCTGCCGAGCATCATCAAGAAGATGGGCGACCTGAGCGATGTCCAGGTCGGGCTGTTCAATTCGATTCCGTGGTTACTGTCGATTGTCGGCATGTACGCCTTCGCTTCCCTGTCGGCGAAATGGAAACACCAGCAAGCCTGGGTCGCCGCCGCCCTGCTGATCGCCGCGGCCGGGATGTTCATGTCCACCACCGGCGGGCCGGTGTTCGCCTTTGTCGCCATCTGCTTTGCAGCACTGGGCTTCAAATCGGCCTCGTCGCTGTTCTGGCCAATTCCCCAGGCCTACCTGGATGCGCGCATCGCTGCGGGTGTCATCGCGCTGATCAACTCGGTGGGCAACCTCGGCGGCTTCGTTGCGCCGACCACATTCGGCCTGCTGGAAGAACGCACCGGCTCCATTCAGGGCGGGCTGTACGGCCTGGCCGCGACCTCGATCATTGCCGCCATCATCGTGTTTGCCGCCCGCAACAAACCCAAATCCGCGCCTGCCGTCGAATCGGCCAAAGCTGCGCCACGTCACGCCTGAAAGGATAAAAAAATGACTGCACAAGACACCGCAAAAGCCCCGGTCATCACCAGCATGCAAGTGGTTCCGGTCGCCGGTCATGATGGCATGCTGCTCAACCTGAGCGGCGCCCACGGCCCGTTTTTCACCCGCAACATCGTGATCCTCAAGGACAACGCCGGTCACACCGGCGTCGGCGAAGTGCCGGGGGGCGAGCGCATTCGCCAGACCCTCGAGGACGCACGCAGCCTGGTGGTTGGTAGCCCGATCGGCACTTGGCAGAAAATACTCAATCAAGTGCGCCAGACCTTCGCCGACCGCGACGCCGGTGGTCGCGGTTTGCAGACCTTCGACCTGCGCATCACCATTCACGCCGTCACCGGCCTGGAAGCCGCATTGCTCGACTTGCTCGGCCAGCACCTGGACGTGCCGGTGGCCGCCCTGCTCGGCGAAGGCCAGCAGCGCGATGAAGTGAAGATGCTCGGTTATCTGTTTTATGTCGGTGATCGCAACGAAACCGACCTCGCCTACCGCAGCGAACCGGACGCCGACAACGACTGGTTCCGCGTGCGACACGAGAAAGCCATGACCGCCGATTCGGTGGTGCGCCTGGCCGAGGCGGCCCACGCGCGTTATGGCTTCAAGGACTTCAAGCTCAAGGGCGGCGTGCTCAGCGGCGACGCCGAAATCGAAGCGGTCACGGCCCTGGCCGAACGTTTCCCCGATGCGCGCATCACCCTCGACCCGAATGGCGCCTGGTCACTGAAAGAAGCCATCCGCCTGTGCCGCGATCAGCACCACGTGCTGGCCTATGCCGAAGACCCGTGCGGGGCGCAAAACGGTTACTCGGGACGCGAAGTCATGGCCGAATTCCGTCGCGCCACGGGCCTGAAGACCGCGACCAACATGATCGCCACCGACTGGCGGGAGATGGGCCACGCGATCCAGTTGCAGTCGGTCGACATTCCCCTGGCCGACCCGCACTTCTGGACCATGCAGGGCTCGGTGCGCGTGGCGCAGATGTGCCACGAATGGGGCCTGACCTGGGGTTCGCACTCCAACAACCACTTCGACATCTCCCTGGCGATGTTCACCCATGTCGCGGCAGCCGCGCCGGGCGAGATCACCGCCATCGACACCCACTGGATCTGGCAGGACGGCCAGCGCCTGACCAAGGCCCCACTGCAAATCGTCGATGGCTGCGTGCAGGTACCGCAGAAACCGGGGCTAGGGGTGGAGCTGGACATGGATCAGGTCGCCAAAGCTCACGAACTGTACAAAGGCATGGGCCTGGGGGCTCGGGATGACAGCGTGGCGATGCAGTTTTTGATTCCGGGCTGGAAGTTCGATAACAAGCGTCCGTGCCTGGTGCGTTGAATCGGCAAGTGCGTTGAATCAACGGTTGCGCGTGGCCGCCTGTTGGCCGCCCATTTTAAAAAAGCGCTCGGAGCACGGCGCTTCACGCCCTAAAATGACGCGCAACTGAATCAACGACGGATGAAACCAACATGGACAGGCTGAAAACCATCGCCGCTTGCATGGCGATATTCGCCGCGGGCCAGTGCGTGGCACAGGATCAGATCGAGGCAGTGGTGAACGCCGCTGTACAACCGGTGATGCAAGCCGAGGGTATCCACGGGATGGCCGTGGCAGTCACCGTCAACGGCCAGGCGCATTACTTCAACTATGGTGTCGCCTCGAAAGAAACCGGCACCCCCGTCACCCAAGACACCCTGTTCGAGATCGGCTCCGTCAGCAAAACCTTCACCGCCACCCTCGCCGCCTACGCCCAGGCCACGGGCAAGCTGTCGCTGTCGGACAAGGCCAGCCAGATCCTGCCGGCCTTGCGCGGCAGTGCGTTCGACCACATCAGCGTGCTGCAACTGGGCACCTACAGCGCTGGCGGCCTGCCGCTGCAATTCCCCGCTGAATATGATTCGGCCGACAAGATGCTCGGCTACTACAAACAATGGAAACCGCTCTACGCCCCCGGCAGTCACCGACTGTATTCAAACCCCAGCCTCGGCCTGTTCGGCTACCTCGCCGCCCAAGGCATGGGCCAGCCATTTGACGACCTAATGGAGAAAACCCTGTTGCCGAAACTGGGCCTCAAGCACACCTATGTGCATGTGCCGCAGGATCAGATGGCGCTGTACGCCCAGGGCTACAACAAGGACGACAAACCGATACGGGTCACTCCGGGTGCGCTGGATTCCGAGGCGTACGGGGTGAAGACCAGCGCCTCTGACTTGCTGGCCTACGTCGGCGCAAACATGAAACCGGCGTCTCTGGAAAAGCCGTTGCAGCAAGCCATCGCCCTGACCCATAGCGGTTACTACACCGTTGGCGATATGACTCAGGGCCTGGGCTGGGAGATGTATCGCTACCCGATCACACTGGATCGCTTGCTGGACGGCAACTCCACGCCAATGGCCATGCAAGCCCATGAAGTCCGGTGGCTGAACCCGCCACAAGCACAGCCAGAGAACGTGCTGATCAACAAGACAGGTTCAACCGGTGGTTTTGGGGCTTATGTGGCGTACGTGCCATCGAAGGACATCGGCATTGTGATGCTGGCCAACAAGAATTATCCCAATGCGGAGCGGGTCAGGATTGCTCATCGGATTTTGAGTGCCCTTTCCCGATAGTGGCTGGTCCATCTGTGGGAGTGAGTTCGCTCCCACAGAAAAACCCTCCATCGCCACAAGAATGAGGTTCAATCATCCGGCATTTCTGGCGGCTTGGCGGGCTTGGCCGGTTTGCTGTTTTTCCCGGGCTTGGCGCCTTTGACCGCCGGTTCCGCTTCAGCGACGGGAGCGGCCACGGTCGCGGTAAATTCTTTCTCGGCCGCCGGCAACTGATCGACAGCGCTGAAAATCTCGTCCAGCTTGAAGGTGTCCGATTGCTCGAGTTTCTTTTCGCCGTCCTTGCCGACCAGAATTACCTTGGTCTTGGCGCCGGCACCCAGCTTGAGCGAGCGGATCAGCGCCGCCGTGTCCTGTGGCCCCAGGTCCTTGCCGTCGCGCTGGCCCATCAGGTTGAGTACGGTGTAGAGCACCATGTTGCGGTCGGTGAAACCCTTGCGGTTGGCCGGCTCATCCAGGGACTTTTTCAGGTTGACCCAGGCCGGATCAACGGTGCTTGGAGCGATGACGATCAGTGGCCGAGCCCTGCCCTTGTCCATGTCCAGCGGTGAGTCGCCATCGGCGGCGAACGAGGTGCCGGCAATCGCCAGCAAGGTAGCCAGGGTCAGTGACCTGATGAGCATGCGCATCTCCTTTTGATATCCACGCTCTAATGATTGCGCATCGCGGCGATCGTTCCGGGTGACGTACCGCAAATATTTTTCGCCTTGTCCCAAGCTTAGGTCAGCGCGGTCATTGCGCAACAGGCTGGGCTAATCTGAAGACTCATGACAACCCGCCTGATCCGTCGCGAGGACTGGCCCATGAGCACTCAGTTGAACCACACCATCGTCTGGTGCCGGGACAAGCAGGTTTCGGCGAACTTCCTGGCAAGCCTCCTTGGCCTGCCCGCCCCGCAACCCTTCGGGCCCATGCTGATCGTCAAACTGGATAACGGCGTGTCACTGGATTTCTACAATAACGACCCGCCGATAGCATCCCAGCATTACGCATTCTTGATGGACGACCAGGGTTTCGATGCGGCCTTCGCACGCCTGCAAGCCAACGGTCAGCCATGGTGGGCCGACCCTGGCAAGCAGCGACTGAGGGAGATCAATGATTACGCGGGAGGACGGCGGGTGTATTTCGATGACCCGGACGGGCATCTGCTGGAAATATTCACCCGCGAATGAAGCTTTCGTGGCGCGCTTGAATCAGAACGCCAGTTTGTAGCCGATCATCAACAGCATGGTTGCCAGGCAAGGGCGCAGTACTTCGTCGGAGATACGCCCGGTCAGGTGGCTACCCAGGTAAATCCCCGGCAACGAGCCCACCAGCAAGTAACCCAGGACATGCCAATCCATGTTGCCCATGCTGGCATGGCCCAGGCCCGCGACCAGGGTCAGCGGCACGGCGTGGGCGATTTCAGTCCCCAC
This sequence comes from Pseudomonas sp. GW821-FHT02A08, assembly GCF_059422045.1. NCBI lineage: Bacteria > Pseudomonadati > Pseudomonadota > Gammaproteobacteria > Pseudomonadales > Pseudomonadaceae > Pseudomonas > Pseudomonas sp. GW821-FHT02A08. The sequence goes on along the minus strand of NZ_JBWKWD010000031.1, from coordinate 7,571 downwards.
CAGGCGGCGGGTCGGCAGCATCGGATAGAGAATGAACAGTGCCACGGTGCCCAGTGCACCGGCGCCGATGGACGTCAGCGCGACCACGGCGCCAAGGACCAGCCCGGTGATGACCGTCATCACGTTCAAACGCAGTCCGCTGGGGTTGTAGTTGCCGCCCGCACGGTTGTGGGCGAAGTCGAGCAGGCGCTTCTTGAACAGGATCGCCAGTGCCGTGGCGAACAGCACAAACCCGAGGGATTGCTTGATGATCGCGTTCATCGCCTCGGGGGCGCTGTGCAGGGTACTGAGGAACCACAGCGTCAACGCCACCGCGGGCACGCTGCCCAAGGTCAGCCAGCCGGTAATGGCCCAGTCGATGTTGTTGTTCTTGCGGTGAACCAGTACGCCGCTGGACTTGGTGATGGCGGCGTACAACAGGTCGGTACCGACCGCCGTCGCCGGGTTGATGCCGAACCACAGCAGGATCGGGGTCATGAGCGACCCGCCACCTACGCCAGTCATGCCGACGATGAAGCCGACGACCAGCCCGGCAACGACCAACCCGATGTTCAGTAAATCCATGAATACGTCCACAACGATCGCAGGGGAAATCCGGCCCGCAGCATAGCGGCATTTCTTATAACCAGCTATATCGAAGCGATCTATCTTTATACCCTGAACTCAATTCCCCTGTGGGAGCGGGCTTGCTCGCGAAGGCGTAGTGTCAGGCAGCATTAATATTGACTGACCCACCGCTTTCGTCGGAACGCCGCCCGGAGCAAGCCCGCTCCCACAGGAAATATGTGTCGTGCTCACTGCACCGGCAGGAAATTCAGGAACAAAAGGCTCTGGGCATAGTTCAGGCCGATGCGCCGGTAGCGTTCGTCGAGCATCCGGGTCAGCAGGTCCAGCCGGGCAACGATCTTGCCGAACTCGACGGCAAAGCTCAGGTTGCTGCCCTCCTCCGAGATTTCATTGGAGAACAGTAGGGGCTGGCCCTCTTTGTTCTGTCTTTGGCTGAGAATCCAGGTGGCGATCTCGATGTTGCGCGCGGCATTGCTGACGAATACCGGGTTGATCGTATCGGTCATGTAGAACTCGAGGCGATTGCCATGGGCGGTTACCAGCATGCTGCCGATGGCATAGATGAACGCCCCGACCCGGTCACCGAGAAATTCCGGGTTCATGGCAAAACGCAGGGCCGCGAGGTCCTTTTTGCCACCCAGGGTCGGTAATGGCTGCTGCAACTCGATGGCCATGCGCACTTGCTTGCCGGCGGTGCGGGCATCGAGGAAACCGGATTTTTTCAGCTCATCGGGGTTACGCAGGTAGAGCTTGCTCATCAGCAGGTAAAGGCTGTCGAGGTTGTCACGCATGGTCAGGGTGGCCATGCGGTCGACGCTGGTCTGCAGGAACTCCTGGGGTTTGCCTTCGCGCATCTGGTCGATGATGTCGCCGCCCTGCTGCTGGCTGCAACCGGTGACGAAGAACATCGACAGACCTGCCAGCAGCAGGCAATGACGGCGGATTTTCGTGATGATCGTGGGTGAAACTCGAGCCATGGGTTCTTGGACTTGGGCATGGGCCGGCGGTGGGGATCGCCGCAGGCTGCCATGGATAGAGCCGGACATTTCGAAAAAGTGCAGTATCGGGCGCCACCAATCGATCACTGGCAGGGGAATGTTCAAAGAAAAAACGGATCAGAAAATCCTGAGGACGGTACACACTCCTACACTTTTCACCGAATACACACAGGAGGTTTTGCATGCGCACGCTTGAACTGGCCGGCACCAGGGTCCCGGTCATCGGCCAGGGGACCTGGCAGATGGGCGAAGACCGTTCACGGCACACTGAAGAAGTCGCGGCATTGCGCCTGGGTATCGAACTGGGTATGACCCTGATCGACACCGCGGAAATGTACGCCGAAGGCGGCGCCGAGGAAGTGGTCCGCGATGCCATCGCCGGCCAGCGCGACAGCGTCTTTCTGGTGAGCAAGGTGTACCCGCACAACGCCGGTCGCCAAGGCATTCCCCAGGCTTGCGAGCGTAGCCTGCGCAGGCTTGGCACCGATTACATCGATCTGTATCTGCTGCATTGGCGCGGCCAGTATCCCCTGGACGAAACCGTCGACGCCTTCGAGCGCCTGCGCGAAGCCGGCAAGATCGGCCGTTGGGGCGTGTCCAACTTCGACCTCGACGACCTGCTGGAACTGGACGCCCCGGCCTGTGCCACCAATCAGGTGCTCTACAACCTGGAACAACGGGGCATAGAATTTGATTTACTGCCCTGGAGCCAGCAGCGACGGTTGCCGGTCATGGCTTACTGCCCGATTGGCCAGGGCGGTAAAATGCTCTTCGACGCCACGCTCAAGCAGGTGGCCGCCCGGCACAGCACCACAACAGCACAGGTGGCACTGGCCTGGATACTGCGTCAGGAAGGCGTGATCGCCATCCCCAAGGCGGTCCGACTCGAACATGTACGCCTCAACGCCCAGGCCGCCACGTTGCAGCTTGAGCCGGGGGATCTGGAGGCGCTGGACCAAGCGTTTCACGCGCCACAACGTAAACAGCGGCTGGCCATGGTCTGAACCACCGCAGTCAGAGAGCTTCGCCATGAGAAGCACCGACCACCTGGACCCGTTCAATCTGCAACGCTTTCTCCAGGCTCAGGACCCGGTATTCGACCGGGTTCAAAACGAGCTGAACAACGGACACAAGCGCAGTCACTGGATGTGGTTCATTTTTCCGCAGTTTGCCGGGCTCGGCGGCAGCGAGATGTCGCGCCGCTTTGCCATCCGCTCGCGAGAGGAAGCCCAGGCCTACCTTGAGCATCCGTTGCTGGGTGCCCGCTTACGCACCTGCACCCAGGAAGTACTGAACATCCGGGAGCGCTCGGTAGCGGGGATTTTCGGTCATCCCGACGACCTGAAGTTTCATTCCTCGATGACCCTCTTTGCCCAGGTCGCCGACGCCGACAGCCTTTTCCAGCAAGCCTTGAACCAATACTTCCACGGCATCCTGGACGACTGGACCCTGTCGCTGATGGACTCAAAACAGGCCCAGTTGCCCACCCACCAGGGTTGAGAAGTCGTCGTCGACAAACGGCAGTATCGCGTCCGCCACCGGTTGCAGCTGCCGGGTGATGTAGTGGTCGTAATCGATGGGCGCGCTGCGCACTTCCAGCGGCTCAGGGCCGGCGACGGTGATCACGTAACTGATCCAGCCGCCGTTCTGGTACTGGCGCGGGCGACCCTGCCGGTCGTTGTACTCGTCGGCCAGGCGCGCCGCACGCACATGGGGCGGCACGTTGCGCTGATAGTCATCGAGGGTGCGGCGCAGGCGTTTGCGGTAGATCAGCCGGTCATCGAATTCACCGGCCAGGGTCTTGCGCACGTAGTCACGCACATAATCCTGATAGGGCTTGCGCAGGAAGATCCGCGAATACAGCTCCTGCTGGAATTGCCGGGCCAGCAGCGACCAGTCGGTGCGCACGGTTTCCAGGCCTTTGTAGACCATTTCGTCGCTGCCGTCCTCCCGGGTGACCAGCCCGGCGTAGCGCTTCTTGCTGCCTTCTTCGGCACCGCGAATGGTCGGCATCAAAAAACGCTTGTAGTGGGTTTCGAACTGCAATTCGAGAACGCTCTGCAGGCCGTATTCCTGCTGCACGTGCTCGCGCCACCACTGATTGACGTGCGCCACCAGCGCATGGCCGATCTGTGCCGCCTCCTGCTGACCATGGGCGCGACGCAGCCAGACGAACGTCGAGTCGGTGTCGCCGTAAATCACCGCATGCCCCTGGGCTTCGATCAACTGGCGGGTGCGCAGCATGATCTCGTGCCCGCGCAAGGTGATGGACGATGCCAGGCGCGTGTCGAAGAAGCGACAACCGCTGGAGCCGAGCACACCGTAGAACGCGTTCATGATGATTTTCAGCGCCTGGGACAGCGGTGCGTTGTGTTCGCGCTTGGCGGTTTCCCGACCTTCGGCCACCCGGGCGACGATGGACGGCAGGCAATGCCGGGTGCGGGAAAAGCGCGCGCCACGAAAACCCGGCACCGACTCGCTGTCGTCCGGGTGCTTGAGCCCTTCGATCAGCCCCACGGGGTCAATCAGGAAGGTGCGGATGATCGACGGGTAGAGGCTTTTGTAGTCAAGCACCAGCACCGATTCGTACAGCCCCGGCTGCGAATCCATGACAAAACCGCCGGGGCTGGCTTCGGGTGGCTTGCCACCGAGGTTCGGCGCCACGAAACCCTGACGGTGCATCAGCGGCATGTACAGGTGCGTGAACGCCGCCACCGAACCGCCCATGCGATCGGCCGGCAAACCGGTGACGCTGGCCCGCTCCAGCAGGAAAGTGAGTAGCTCGGTCCTGGCGAAAATCCGCGTGACCAGCTCGCAGTCCTTGAGGTTGTACTTGGCCAGCGCCGGTTTGTCCTCGGCGAACATGCGGTTGATTTCGTCCATGCGCTGGTACGGGTTGTCGATAGACTTGCCCTCGCCGAGCAAGGTTTGCGCGACGTTTTCCAGGCTGAACGAGGGGAAACTCCAGGTCGCCGAACGCAGGGCCTCGATACCGTCGATGATCAAGCGGCCAGCGGCTGAAGCGAAGTAGTGGTTGCCGCTGCCGTGTTCACGCCACTGCATTTCCTCGCCGCCACGCCCCAGTTTCAACGGCACCGCCAGGCGCCGGGCGTGTTCGTGGAGCACCCGCAAGTCAAACTGCACGACGTTCCAGCCGATGATCGCGTCAGGGTCGAAACGGGCAAACCAGTCGTTGAGCTTTTTCAGCAACAGGGTTCGCGAGTCGCAGTATTCGAGCTGGAAATCCACCTGGCCGGCGTCGCCATTGGGCGGACCGAGCATGTACACCTGACGCTCGCCGCAACCTTCCAGGGCGATGGAATACAACTCGCCCTGGGCGGTGGTCTCGATGTCCAGGGACACCAGTTTCAGGCTCGGTCGGTAATCGGGGTCGGGTTTCATCTGCGCGTCGAGCAGCAGGCCTTCGACATTCGGCGTGCCACTGAAACGCACCGGCGCGGTGATGAAGCGTTCCATCATGTAGCGTTCCGGCGGGCGTACGTCGGCTTCGAACACCTCGACACCGGCCCGACGCAGCGCGGTTTCCAGGCGCATCAACTGGCCATGTTGCTGGCAGTAAAGTCCGAGGACCGGGCGATGTTCGAAGTCCTGCAGGGCCAGGGGCCTGAGCTCGACGTTCTTCTCGTCATGCAAAACGCTTTCGGCCGCCTGACGCTGCGCAGCGGGGATGAACGCCACCGATGGTTGATGAGGCAGGCGGATACGCCGGGGACCGCTGTCGGTCGCCAGCCAGAATTCGACTTCCGTACCGGCCGGGGTGTCGCGCCAATGCCGGGTCAGGACGAAGCCCTGCTGTAGATCCACCACTGCAAACCTCAACGTTGATTCAGAAGAGAATTCTACCCGTCATCGACAGCGATAGCCCGTTTGCCGCAGGCCTGTCAGGCAGACACCGAACCTGTGGGAGCGGGCTTGCTCGCGAAAGCGGTCTGGCAGCCAACAAGGATGTTGGATGTGCTGGCCTCTTCGCGAGCAAGCCCGCTCACACAGGTCAACTGCTGGCCGGAATTGAGGGGTTTACCAAAGAAAAACCGCCGAATGACGTTTTTTGCGTGTTATCTGCCGCATTCGCCCTTGCCCAGAACGCTCGCGTCTACGATTCTTCAAGAACAACGACAACACCCGAGTAACCACCATGAAAACCGTCGCCCAACTGCTCAAGCTCAAAGATCAGAAGAATCAGGAAGTGCACCAGATCAAACCCGACCACATGGTGCTCGAAGCACTGATGAAGATGGCCGAGAAAAACGTCGGCGCCTTGCTGGTGGTGGAGAATGATGAAGTGCTGGGCATCATCAGCGAACGGGACTATGCGCGCAAACTGGTGCTGCACGGCCGCTCTTCGGTGGGCACGCCGGTGCGCGACATCATGGTGTCACCGGTGATTACCGTCGACACCCATCAAACCGTGGACACCTGCCTGGGCATCATGTCCGATAAACGCCTGCGTCACTTGCCGGTGGTCGAAGGCGGAAAATTGATCGGCCTGCTGTCGATCGGTGACCTGGTCAAGGAAGCCATTGCCGAACAGGCTGAACTGATCAAGCAGTTGGAACAGTACATTCGCGGGGAGTAAATCGACAGGCCGAAAGTCCCTTGTGGGAGCGGGCTTGCTCGCGAATGCGGTGGGTCAGTCAACATTAATGCTGCCTGACCCACCGCATTCGCGAGCAAGCCCGCTCCCACATTGGTTTTTTGGTGTTCAGGCCGGCCAATGCCGGGCGAACACCGGTGCCAGTGCCGAGTGACGGTCGATGCGTTCCAGCCAGGCGAAAAAACCCGGCCGGGCTATGCGCAAATGCTCCCGGCTGCCCGCCCATCGCGAGATCACCGCCGCCAGCACATCCAGGGCCCCTGGCTTTTCGCTGCCCAGGTACAACTCGCCCGAAAACTGATCGGCAAACACCTCCCAACTCCAGTGCAGGCGCCGGCGGGCGCCTTCCATGAGGTTTTGCCTGGACGACTCATCCGCCTCGGCCAGCCAGCGTTCGGGGTAATCGATGATGCCGATGGCCGCATAGCAATTGCTGACGATGTAAGCCATGCCGCGAATGGCCTGGCCTCGCTCGGCCGGATCCTGCGGCAACAACCCCGATACGGGAAAGGTCAACCCGAGATGGATCAGGATCGCTGCGCTCTCGGTCAGGACACTGCCATCGGGTAGCTGCAAGGTCGGAATCTGTTTGAGCGGGTTTAGCTTTTCCAGCGCCCGGGCCGCCTCCGCAGACGTCTCGACATCGATGAAGCGATAAGGAACATCACAGAGTTCAAGGGCAGCCTCGATGGCCGCTGCGCCGGAGTTCTGATGGCCGTAGAGCTGGTACATAAACATCTCCTTGCATACCGCGACCTCTGCCGGGCCACATCAACCGTCGCGGCAGAGGAGCGCGCCAGCTATCCAGTGTAGAAGCCGCCGCCCGCCACACAGCGGCCATCCGACGATCGCACCATCACGCTCACAGGGGGAGTGGCGTCGGTCCTATCATTGCCGTCGATGTTCACCATCACCTCAATGAAGTTCTCTTAAAAAATCCCCGGCGTAACATCTGCTCCATACCAACCCATAAGCACCCCGGAGCACACCATCATGAAACGCCAAACCCTCCTCAGCATCGCTTTCTCGGTTTTCGCAGTTAACGCTTTCGCCGCAAACTCCGCTCAACCCGTGGTCGCTGAAGGCGGCTCGGATCGTCTGATTGAAAGCCGTGTGGCCGAGGGTGGTTCCGATCGCCTGATCGAGAATCGCGTGGCTGAAGGTGGTTCGGATCGCCTGCTGGAAAAGCGTGTTGCCGAAGGCGGTTCCGACCGTCTGATCGAAAGCCGCGCTGTCTGAATGCAATGCTTTACCGTAGAGCTCAATGAAAACCCGGCCTCACCCGCCTAATGCCAGTCCGTCAAGCAATTTCAGCCGCGACACCCTTTGTAGCAGCTGCCGAGCCCGCGAGGCTGCGTTCGGCTGCGAAGCAGTCGTGAGTCCAGCTGACG
>NZ_JBWKWD010000030.1:0-76694 GCF_059422045.1 Pseudomonas sp. GW821-FHT02A08 | reverse complement strand
GCGCCGCAGATGTTCGGTGGCGAAGCCATCCAAGGCAGCCCGACCCGCGCTGGCCTGGACAAACCGGATGAGGTGGCAAAAAGCATCGCGCTGGGCAAGGACGCCGCGACCTTCTTGTGGATCAAAATGCCCATCGAGTATGACGCCCCGTACACCACGCAGCAGGAAGCGCTGGTGCGTTTTAACGGGTTGTCCGAAGACCCGGAGGAGCATACGCGCGCCGTACGAAAGGGCGCGGCCCGCTCCAGCGGCAGTTCCTGCCACGAGCGCGAGGAAACCCCACGCGAGGCCCGGGCACGCATGGAGCATGACCAGAAGACCTGGGGAAACAACTCCTACCACTCGGCGATCCTGCGCAGCCCGGAAAACCAGCGATGGGTAACGGCGATGGACATTGCCATCGGCCAGGCCCACTGCCTTGACGACCCGGCCATGCGTGAGGTGTTGGTGGCGATTGCGGATTGGAAGATGGATGAAAAACAATTCGAGCGCGCCAGGCATTTGCCAGGTTGGTCGCGACTCAGCGCTGATACACAGGCGCTAGTGAAATCCAGTTACCTGTATTACCAGTTCGGCGTATTTCCATCCTCCGTGTTGGTTCCGTTGTCGCCACCCGCTCTGCTTGCCGGCGCCGCTAAAAACGGAGGTGCCTTGTGAGCGATCCTCAACCCCGCCCCCGAACGTTACCGAAACTCAAGCCCTATCTCTGGATCGCCGGCGTACTGCTGATCCTTTGGCTCGGCTTCGCCTGGCTGGTCCACATCAAGGCACAGGAAAACAACGTGGAACTTCGCAACTTCAACCCGGTACTGCGCTGGGGAATCGCCGCCATTCTGGGGCCCTTGCTGCTGATTTTCACTGTTCACTGGTGGGGCAAAGCCGTGGCCAGTGAAAAGGCCGGACTTGCCGCCTATAAAGCCAACGTCATGGCGCAAATCGCCGAGCAACAGGTCACGCAAACGCGGACTTATTCCTTGGAAATACGCGGGGTAGGGCTCGGGATCTACCAGGACCACCAATCGGAGATCTGGCAATTCATCAAGAAGAAAAATAACAACTTTGCGTCGATTTACTCACGGGACCCCAAGGATTACACAGACTCACTAGACTCCCGAGAGATCAGCAGAGATATCAAAATCCGAGTCGCCTTCAAACATTCTGCAGGCGCGTCAGTGGCGTACTGGCCAATCCCGGTATTTTCCATCGCACCGCCCAAGCAACCTTCAGATACCGGGGCTGCGAGCAATATTCTCAACGGTCGCAATGCCGCCACGCTTGGTGTCACGCTGTTTTTGTGGCAGGACGCGGAGAATACGACCCATGCTCAGGGCATGATCGAGCGCTTGTTCCAGTTCTTTGATGACAACCCCGAAGTGCCCCAGGCCTTGATCGTGAGCGAGGACGGCGACGTCACGCGAAACGGTTTACGCGTGCCTGGCACCCCTGGGTTGCAGAACGGCCATGTCGTCCCCACGGTGTACGAAAGCATGACCGGGCTGCTGGTCACCCGCTCGGATCGGGTGGATCGGTACCTTCGCCCTTATGCCACCCACGAGCCTGAGGACAACCAGAACAAAGACACTGATTTGGGCAAGTTGTGGGCGTTTTACTGGAAACAATCCCGTGAGTTTCTAGATGTGTACGAAGAGGCGGAACGTGCCAAAGGCGCTCAAGATCCCTTAGCTCCCGGCACCATGTCCACCGCCTACTGGCAATCGCAACTCCCCACACTCTGGCAAACCATAAACAACCGCGGGCCAGGCTATTTCGAACCCTCCCCATGGCTACCCATCCGCTGGGCCCAGCACCAGGTCAAAGAGTTCGACGCCGCGCCGGTGCTGGGCTACTTGCACCGGCCAATCAAGGTTTCGATGCAGGATGAACACGGTCAGCGGCTGAAACCGGCCTTGCAGGCCAAAGCCCTGCAGGCAGGCTGGCTGCAGGCCCTGGAGACATTACCCAAAGGGCAAAAGCCGGTCCGCGTGTTCTATGACACCACCGACAACCGGGACGCTGAAATTGCCCTGACCAATGCCTTGCATGGCCTGAATACGGACGGCCATGGGATCGAGCTGGGCAATGTCGATGAGGGTTACGACATCGGTCGGCGTCTGGGCAATACCGGGGTCAGCGGGGCTCTGGTGGAAATCAACCTGGCGACTATTGCCAGCTACCTGGACGGCGGAGCGAGCGCGGTGGTCTACGCCGGTCAGGACGGCAGCCTGACGGTACAGATGATCCACCCACCGGACGAAGCGCGCAAAGCCAGGAACCGCGAGAACCGTGGTGTCGACCCTTTCAAGTTCGGCGCCCCAAGTGGCGGTGTACCCAGAACATGAGCCATCCCATTTGCCTGGGCGACGCCACCAGCAGCGGTGGCACCGTGGTTTCCTGCCAGCTCGAAGGCACGCATACCCTCAATGGAAAAACCCCGGCGGTGTTGGGCGACAAGGCTTCCTGCCCGCTGCATCTGGGCGAGTTTGCCTTCGTCGAAGGGCATCCGCACCGGCGTATGAACGGCATTCCGGTGGTATTGCAGGGCCATCTCCTGGCCTGCGGTTGTCATGGCGTGGCGAGTACTGCTCAGAATGTGCAGGTGGTCTAGGCCGATACTCCGGGTTGTTTCTTTGTTGCAGGGGCGCTGGTGGCTCGCGGCGTGAAGCCCGGCCTCACGAGCCGGACTTTTTTGCAGGCTGATGATCTATCCTGTGCCTCCCCGATTTCACCCCGGAGACACCTGTGCCCGCCCTCACCGCCCGCGAGGTTTACCAGCCGTTGCGCGATGCCGCCCAGGGTATTCGCACCTTCAAGCGTATCGATGAATACTGCACGTCGAACCTTGTACGGGTCGACATCGACGGCTGGTGCCTGTTGCTCGACGTCGATGCCGGCCACTTGCGCCACTGCCTGCACGGCCAATGCCCCGATGGCCGCGAATATGCGTTCGACAACGGGCAGCGCTTCGGCACCGACCCGGTCAGTTTGCTCAGCACCTGGGAACTGGCGCAGATTGAACGGTTGCTGGCCTGAATCATTCGCAACCTGTCGTTCCCTGGCCGCACTTGTGATACACAAGCCGGAGTGATTTCTGCGTCCAAGGAGATTCCGTCCATGCCCCGTTCCCCACGCCTGCCGCACTGGCTGGTCTGCGCCCTGCTCGGTTTGTTCGCTGGCGGTGCCCAGGCCGGCACGACGCCCCCGGCACCCGATGCCCTGCAACCCTTGCTGGCGACGATGAATGAGCGCTTGTACATCAGTGAGCTGGTGGCGCTGACCAAGTGGGACAGCGGCAAACCGGTCCAGGACAACGCCCGGGAAGCGCAAGTCATCGCCAACGCCAGGAAGCAGGCGACCCAGCGCAAGCTCGACCCCGACGATGTCGCCGACCTGATCACCGCCCAGATCGAAGCCAGCAAACTGGTGCAATACGGCCGGCTCGCGCAATGGCAAGCGGCGCACAAGGCACCGGACACGCCACGACCGGACCTCAACAACGACATCCGGCCCAAACTCGACAAGCTGCAGAACCTGCTGCTCACGCAGTACGCCGATTTCCTGCCCTACCGTAACGACCCGAACTGCCCGCAATGGCTGGCCACCGAACGCTCGGCGCTGATCAAGGATTACCTGCATGGCCAGGCAATGATTCGTGCGACCGGGGAGCTTTGCATCATTGGTCGATGACATTGCCTACTGTAGGAGCGAGCTTGCTCCGGGCGGCGTTCCGACGATGGTCGTTAACGATAACGCGGGTTTACTGGCTAAACGCGGCGCTCTTGAGTCCTTCGCGAGCAAGCTCGCTCCTACAGGGGTTTTCATGACGGTTTGAACAACAGGCCTTACGCGATCTGCGCCAATGGAAACCGGCACGCCAAATGTAAAACACCCTTTACATCGCTGAAAAACTCGCCGAACATGTAAAGGGTCTTTTACATAAGGAAAAAGCAATGAAACGCTATTACATGGAAATGGGCGCCGCAGCAGCGCTGTACTCGGTATTGCTGATCCTGTCGGTCATCCTGCTCAAGGATCAGCAGGAAATGGCAATGGCGCTGAAGATCGTCATCACGCTGTTGCCGGTGATTCCTGCGGGGCTGATGTGTTGGGCGGTAGTACGGAATTTGCGCACGCTGGACGAAATGCACTTGCGTATCCAGTACGAAGCGCTTGGTTTTGCCTTTGCCGCGTCGGCATTGCTGACCTTCACTTACGGCTTTCTGGAGAATGTCGGCTTTCCACACGTGTCCTGGGTCTGTGTGTGGCCAGTGATGGGCCTGATGTGGATGATCGGGCTCAGGCTGGCCAAGCGGCGCTACCAATGAAAAACCGTCTCAAGGAACTGCGTGCCGAACGCAAGTGGTCGCAGGTCGATCTGGCGGCGCTGTTGAATGTTTCGCGGCAGACCATCAATGCTATCGAAAATGGCCGCTATGATCCCAGCCTGCCCTTGGCGTTCCAGATTGCCCGGGCATTTGCGCTGCCTATCGAGCGTATTTTCGATGACGAGTTCGCCGGCTAATCTCACTCTTCAATCAGGCAACTGCCCATGAGCCATAAGGAAACCCTCGCCAAAGTCCTGCTCGGCCCGGTGTTGCTTGCGCAAGGTCTTTACACCAGGCGAATGACACCGAGGCTGCCGGAGGCCGAAGGTGAACGCCAGGGCGAGGCCGGCAGCGGCGGCGTTCTGCGATTGTTGATTGTCGGCGACAGCGCCGCGGCGGGGGTGGGTGCGGCGACTCAAGGCGAGGCGCTCAGCGGTCGGCTGGTCGAGCGCCTGGCCGTGGATTATCAGGTGTCGTGGAAACTCTGGGCGCGCACCGGTCTGGATTCGCAAGGGTTGCTGGAGCTGCTCGAACAGCATGCCCCCGAGCCGTTCGATGTGGCGCTGTTGTCGATTGGCGTCAACGATGTCACCAGCTCACTTACCCTGGATCAGTGGCTCGCTCGGCAACAGCGATTGATGGCGCTGTTGTGCGACAAGTTCGCGGTGAAGCAGGTTGTGGTGTCGCCGCTTCCGCCGATGCACCTGTTCCCCGCACTGCCGCAGCCGCTGCGCTGGTTTCTGGGGTTCAGGGCGCGTCGTTTCAACGCACGGCTTGCGGATCTGGCCGCCGGCGTGGATCAATGCACGATGCTGACCACCCCGCTGGCACCCGAACCGGGCTTGATGGCCAGCGACGGTTTTCATCCGGGGCCGATGCTTTATCGTCAATGGGCCGACGATGCCGCCAGGGTTATCGACCAACGCTTTCGCACCACAACAATAAAAACAGGAGTTGAAGATGTCTGAGCTGAACCTGAACCCCAATGTCGCCACGTCCCTGAAGCAGTGGCATGCGATGCTCGGCAACCGCGACTTGAGTGGCTTGCCCGAATTGCTCGATCCGCAGGCGGTGTTCCGTTCGCCGATGGCGCATACGCCGTATCCGGGGGCGCCGGTGGTGTCGATGATCCTCAACACGGTCATGAACGTGTTCGAGGATTTTGCCTATCACCGCGAGCTGGCGACGGCGGATGGCTTGAACGTGATTCTCGAATTCAGCGCCAGGGTCGGCGATAAAGAGTTGAAGGGCATCGACATGATCCGCTTCAACGAACAGGGCAGGATTGTCGAGTTTGAAGTGATGGTGCGGCCGCTGAGTGGCTTGCAGGCGTTGGGTGAGGAAATGGGGCGGCGGTTGGGGGCTTACCTGAAGGCCACAAAAGCCTGACTCAGCAAATTACCCTGTGGGAGCGGGCTTGCCCGCGAAGGGGTCGGCACATTCAGCATCCATGTCGCCTGACACTCCGCCTTCGCGAGCAAGCCCGCTCCCACAGGTTTTGTGTTTAGTCTGAAATCGGGGGCAAACTGTTAGACCATCGGCTGATGACTGGTCACGCAGTGAATCCCGCCACCGCCCGCGGAGATCGCGTCGATGTCGAGCTGCACCACTTCACGGTCCGGGTAAAGTTCGGACAGCAGGTCGAAGGCCTTGGCATCCGCTTCCTTGTCGCCGAATTGCGGCGCGATGATTGCGCCGTTGATCACGAAGTAGTTGATGTAGCCGGCGGCGAAGTCCGGGTTGTCCTTGCTGAACCGGCTATTGCGCGGGTTGAGCGGTGGCGAAACGGTATGCACCTGCAATTTGCGGCCATCGGCATCCGTGGCGTTTTCCAGGATCTGCAGATGGGCGCGCGTGACCTTGTAGTCGTAGGACTCGGGGTCGTTGTCGAGGTTGGCGATCACCACCCCGGGCTTGACGAAGCGCGCATAGAAGTCGACGTGGGCGTCGGTGATGTCCTTGCCCTTGATGCCCGGCAGCCAGATGATTTTGCGCAGGCCCAGGCGTTCTTTCAGTTCTGCCTCGACGTCAGCCTTGGTCCAGTCGGGATTGCGATTGCGGTTGATCCAGCTGCTTTCGGTCATGATCCCGGTGCCGTGGCCGTCCACTTCGATGCCACCGCCCTCGCCCACCAGTTCGCTGCGCAGGTAATCGGCCTTGGCGTTTTCCGCGACCAGGGCGGCCAATTGCGCATCGTCCTCATGCTGCTGTTTGTTGCCCCAGCCGTTGAAGTTGAAGTCCACGGCGCCGAGGTTGCCATTGCCATTGCCATTGCCATTGCCATTGCCGTCGACGACAAAATTGGCGCCGATGTCGCGCATCCAGATGTCGTCCAGCTCGGCGATCACGAAGGTGGTGTTGCGGCTGCCGCATTTGGCTTCGGCCAGGCGCCGCTCGCTTTGGCGACAGAACACCGTGACCGGCTCGTATTCGGCGATGCTGCGGGCGATCCGGCCAAGGGCGTCTTGCACGTGGGGCGTGAAGTCCTCCCAGATCGCGGCCTGTGCCCCGAAGGCGATGAAGGCCCGCTGGTGTTTGTCACCTTCATCGGGCATGTACCAGTTGCCTTTGCCGGCCGCGCGCACCGGCATGGACCCCAAGCCCAATCCCATGGACGCCACTGCGCCCAGCCCGGCGATGACCGATACCTGCTTGATGAATGTTCGACGTGTCGGCATGTGCTTTCCTGAAATCCGGGGTTTGGCCGGCCCGTGGGCCGGCCGGTGATCAATTGACCGTAGCGGTCTTGAACTTGGTCCAGGTGCGCATGCGCGCACGCATGTCGGCCTGGGGAATGTCCTTGCCGGGAATCAGCCGCGCGTAGGTGGCTTCATCGATGTAGATGTCCGGGTTGTTGCGCATCGCGGCATCGACGTCCGGCCGCGCCTTGGCGTTGGAGGTCGGGTAGCCGGTGAAGTTGCTGATGGCCGCCATGTTCTGCGGGCGCATCACGAAGTTGATGAAAGCGTAGGCGTATTCCGGGTGCCGGGCGTCGACGGGAATGGCCATGGTGTCCATCCACACCGTGGTGCCTTCCCGGGGAATGCGGTAGTGGAAGGTGCTTTTCTTGCCGGCGCTGTCGGCCGTGCGCTGCGCCTGGGTCATGTCGCCGCTGTAGCCGAGGGACATGCACAGGTTGCCATTGACCAGATCGGTCACCGGTTGCGACTGGAATTTGCGCACGTACGGCCGCAACTTCATCAGCAACTCACTGGCCGCCGCCAGGTCCGCCGGTTTGCCGCTGCGCGGGTCGCGGCCGAGGTAGTTGAGCACCACCGCCAGCACCTCGTCCGGCGAGTCGATCATCGAGATGCCGCAATCGGCAAACTTTGCCGCCAGCTCCGGCTTGAACAGCATGTCCAGGCTGTTGACCGGTGCACCCGGCGCACGCTGGGCGATCTGGTCGGCGTTGTAGGTCAGGCCGATGGTGCCCCAGGTGTAGGGAACCGTGGCTTGGCTCGAATGCTCATAGTGCGAGCGCAGCTTCTGCAACCCCGGCTCGACGTCATTCAGGGCAGTGAGCCTGGACTGATCCAGCGGTTGCAGGCTGCCGGCACGCATCAGGCGTTCAGCCACGGTGTCGCCGGGGAAGATCAGGTCGTAACCGCTGCCGCCGGCGAGCATCTTGGCTTCCAGGGTTTCACTGCCATCCATGACGTCGTAGATCACCTTGATCCCGGTTTCGGCGGTGAACTTGCTGAGGGTGTCCTCGGCAAAATAATCCGCCCAGTTGTACAGCCGCAGGGTTTTCTCCTCGGCATGCAGCGCAGGCACCGCACAGGTCAGCGCCAGCCCCATGGCCAGGCACAGCTTGTTGATCGTGTTCATGTCACACCCCTTGGGTTGCCCAGCGTGAGTGGATCTGGCGACCGTCCTGGGTCAGTAATGCGCCGTACATGTCCGGACGGCGGTCGCGGTAGATGCCCCAGGTCAGGCGGTCTTCGCGCATGGCCGCCAGGTCCAGGGTGTGGACCAGCACGCCGGTGCTGTCGCGGTCGGCTTCGGCGAGCAACTTGCCCTTGTGATTGCAGATGAACGACGAGCCGTAGAAGCTCATTTGCAGGGTCGGGTCGGTGGTCGCCGCTTCCCGGCCGACACGGTTGGCCGCCACCACCGGCAGCAGGTTGGCGGCGGCGTGGCCGCGCATGGTCATCTGCCAGTGATCACGGGAATCCAGGCTTGCACAACCCGGCTCAGAGCCGATGGCGGTCGGGAACAGCAGCACTTCGGCGCCCATCAAGGCCAGGCAGCGGGCGGTTTCGGGGAACCACTGGTCCCAGCAGATGCCCAGGCCGATGCGCCCGAACGCGGTGTCCCAGACCCGGAACCCGCTGTCGCCGGGGCTGAAGTATTCCTTCTCCTGATAGCCGATGGCGTTGGGGATGTGGGTCTTGCGGTACACGCCCAACAGGCGCCCGTCGGCGTCGGCCACGCTCAACGAATTGAAGTAGGCATTGCCGGCCTTCTCGTACCAGCTCAGGGGCAGCACCACGCCCAACTCTTTCGCCAATGCGGCAAAGCGCTGGAGCACGTGGCTGTCGCGATATTCCTCGGCCAGGGCCAGGTGCTTGTGGTGTTGCTCGATGCAGAAGTACGGCGTGGCGAACAGCTCCTGCAACAGGATGACCTGCGCGCCTTTGGCCGCGGCCTCGCGGACCAGTTGCTCGGCCTGGTCGAGGTTGTGTTTCAGGTCCCAGGTGCAAGGCATTTGCGTGGTGGCGATGGTCAACAGTGTCATGGCATCAACCCCGCACCGGCCAGGCCGGCTGTTGCTGGGTGATGCAATGCACACCGCCGCCGCCATGGGCCAGATGGTTGATCCGCACCGGCACCACTTCACGACCGGGGAATGCCTGCGTCAGCACTTCGGCGGCGACCTTGTCGGCATCGATGCCGTAGGCCGGCATGATGATCGCGCCGTTGGCGATGTAGAAATTGGTGTAGGAGGCGCAGAACACTTCGGCTTCGGTGTCCACCGCATCGGTGGCTTCATAGAGTTCGATCAGCTCGAATTTGCGGCCCTGGGCATCGGTGGACAGTTCAAGGGCGCGACGGTTCTCCCGGGCGACTTCGGCGTACACCGATTGTTGGTCGTGGGTGGCGTCCACCAGCAACACGCCAGGACGGGCGAAGGCGCACACGCCGTCGACGTGGCCGTCGGTCATGTCACCGGTCACGTAGTCCGGATCGCCCGGCAGCCAGATGGTTTTCTTCACGCCCAGCAGGCGGGTGAAGATCTCTTCGATCTCGGCCTTGGTCACGCCCGGGTTGCGGTTGGGGTTGAGCAATACCGACTCGGTGGTGATCAGCGTGCCCTCGCCGTCCACATGGATGGCGCCACCCTCGTTGCTCAGCGCGGTGCCGAAACACTCCAGGCCCAGATGGTTGAGCGCGCGGCGGGCCAGGCTGTCGTCCAGATCGTGGGCCGACTTGCCGCCCCACGCATTGAAGCGCCAGCTCACACCGGCCAGGCCTTGCTGCGGGTGGCAGACGAAGCTCGGGCCGGAGTCGCGGCACCAACTGTCGTTGACCGCCAGTTCGATCAACTCGATGTTCGGCCCGCACAAGGCTTTGGCGCTGGCGACCGCTGAAGGATCGACCACCAGTTTCACCGGCTCGAAACGGGCGATGGCGTTGGCTACGCGGGCGAAGTCTTCTTGAACCTGTGGCAGCGTCACCCGCCAGCCCGACTCCCACAGGGTCTTGTTGTGCGGCCAGACCATCCAGGTGGCGGCGTGGGTGACCCATTCGGCCGGCATCGTCCAACCGCTGTTTTGAATACCGTTCTGCTGCATGACAAGTACCTCTGAGTTAAGTCATTGTGTTCAATGAAAACGCCCTTGGCGGTCTTGGCATGCATGCTACGGCTGTAAAAATGGGCAAACAAACGATGGATTTTGCAGGCAACTGATTAGAGGAACTTATCGATATGCTCAAACACTGGCCGCCCCTGAGCACCCTGCGCGGCTTCGAAGCCGCCGCCCGGCTGGGCAGTTTTCACAAGGCTGCCGATGAGTTGCACCTCACCCAGTCGGCGATCAGCCAGCAGATCCGCAGCCTTGAAGCGTACCTGGAGCAACCGCTGTTCTATCGCAGCGGGCGCAGCGTCAGCCTGACCGATGCCGGTCACGATCTGCTCAGCACCACCCAGGCGCTGCTGCAGCAACTGGCGGTGGGCATTCGCCGATTGGGGCAATACCAGAAACCCAATCAACTGGTGCTCAACACCACCCCCGCGTTTGCCCGGCACTGGTTGTTGCCACGTCTGGGGGATTTCCGTCGACAGCATCCGCAGGTCGATCTGTGGATCTTCAGCACCGATGAAGTGCCGGACATGGCCAGCCAGACCATCGACCTGGCGGTGCGCGACGACATCAGTTCCCAGGCTCAATGCAGTTTCAAGGTGCTGCACGCCGACCGCCTCTATCCGGCGTGTCACCCGAGCCTGTTGGCCGTGCCGGTGCAACAGCGCATCACCCTGCATGGCGAGCGGGAAATGGACTGGAGCCACTGGGCGGTGGAATCGGGCATTGATGTGGGGCAGATGGATCAGGGGCTGAATTTTTCCGATCCGGGGCTGCTGCTGGACGCCGCCTGCACCGGGCTGGGCATTGCGCTGGTTAGCCAGTTGCTGAGTCGGCAGGCGCGGGCCACCGGGCTGTTGCAGCCGATGGTGGAACAAACCATCCGCGGCCCGAACTGGGCGCTGCTGACCCACCGTGACAGCGAGAACACGGTGATGGCGCGCAGCTTCACTCAATGGCTGGTGGAGAACCTGGGCGAGTGATTACTGCGCCGGAAAAGTTTGCAGATAGGCCAACAGGTCTTCGATCTTTTCCGGGTCGCTGAGGCCCCAGAAAATCATGCGCGTACCGGGCACCACTTTCTTCGGCGCTTCAAGGTAGGCGATCAGGGTGTCGCGGTCCCAGATCAGGTTGGCGGATTTCATCGCGTCGGAATACACGTAGTCCGTGGTGACCGCAGAATGGCGACCGATCACGCCATTGAGTTGCGGGCCAAAGAAGGCGCGAGCCGATTCGCCGATCTGATGGCAGCCGCTGCAGAGGCGCTTGAAGACTTTCTCCCCGGCCTGGACATCGCCCGCAGCCAGGGTGGGTGTGCTGAACAGGCCAGCGCTGAGCGCCAGGGCGAGGGTCAGTGCGGCGATTTTCTTCATGTTGCGTATCCAGTCTGCGATGGCTCGCTATTGGAACATGCAGGCCGGGGATCCCCCAAGTGGTCAAATGGACGCAATCCCTGTGGGAGCGGGCTTGCTCGCGAAGAGGCCTTCACATTCAACATCGTAGGTGACTGGACTATCGCTTTCGCGAGCAAGCCCGCTCCCACAGGGACTTGCGCATGGCTTACTTTTTGTTGAGCTCAATGGCTGCCTGAATCAACGCCGTCAGCGCCGCTTCATCGATCTGCTCGCCCTCGCGAATATCGATGGCACGGCGGGTATTGCCTTCAAGGCTTGAATTGAACAGCTTCGACGGATCGTCCAGCGACGCACCCTTGGCGAAGGTCAGCTTCACCACTTGTTTGTAGGTCTCGCCGGTGCAGAGGATGCCGGCACGGGACCACACCGGCACGCGCCACTTCCACTCTTCGATCACTTCGGGGTCGGCCTGCCGGATGATCTTGCGCAGGCGGGCCAGGGTTTCGCCGCGCCAGTCGGCCAGTTCGCGGATTCGCTCGTCGATCAGTGCCGAGGCTTCGTTTGATTCAACCTTGTCCGTTTTCATCACTGTCTGCACCCTCATCATGATGGTTGTGACCGATGAGGGTAGACGGTGTTGGCGGCTTTTCAGGAATCGCTGACTGACGGAGCCTGGGGCACGGGGCGGGTTTTCACGGTGACGAACATTTTGATGCGGTCGCCGATTTCCTGGAGGGTATGGCGGAACGGGTCGTGCCTTTCGCTGGTGGTCGGGTCTTCGAAGCTCCAGACCATCACTTCAGCGGTAAACGGCATGCGCGCGGCCTCTTCGGAGGACTTGTCGCACAGGGTGATGACGTAGTCGAATGCCATGCCTTCGAAGTCTTCGAGGGACTTGCTGCGCAAGCCGCTGGCATCGACGCCGATGTGTTCGAGGGATTCGAACGTGCGCGGGTCGATCTCGGTGGCCTCGAGCCCGGCGCTGAAGGCCTGGAAGTCGGCAGGGTCGGTATGGCGAAGCAAGGCTTCGGCCATGGGTGAGCGGACATCGTTTCTGGCGCAGACGAACAGCACGCGACGGGGGTCGGTCATGGGTTTACCTCGACTGGCGGACTTTAGTGTTTGCTCATCAATCCATGCAGCACGCCGAACCGCAGACCCGGTTCAGACGCAATCATGTGCGTGATCCCGAACACCTTGAACGCCGCCAGCATCACCACCAGGCCGCCGGGCAAGATGCTCAGGCGATGGGTGGGCAAACCGGCCAGCTTGAGGTGTTTCACATGTTTGACTTCCAGCAGGCGCAGCGACAGGCGCAACAGGCCGCCGTAGGTGATGCCGCTTTGGCCGTCATCATTGAGGCCATTGGCCTTGAGCACCTTGGCCAGCATCCGCGCTGTCCCGGAAGAACCGACCGCCTGCTGCCAGCCCATGGCGCGATAGCGCCGGGCAATGCGCTCCAATTGCACGGTGGCCGCGCGTTCGGCTTCCAATAGCGCTTCGGCCACGATCCGCCCGCCATGGAAGTAACGCGCACCGAAGGTACCGCTGCCGATGGCGATGCTCTCGGTAACCAGCAACTGGTCGCCACGGCCGATGATCATCTCCGTGGAGCCACCGCCGATATCCACCACCAGCCGCGTGGTTTGCGCTGGCAAGGTGTGGGCCACGCCGGCGTAGACCAATTGTGCCTCTTCGTGGCCGGAAATGACGTCGATGCGAAAGCCCAGGTGCCGTTCGGCACTGGCCAGGAACAGAGGCGCGTTGTCCGCTTCGCGCACGGCACTCGTGGCCACCGCCCGCACCCGCCCGGCCTCGAAACCGCGCAGTTTTTTGCCGAACCGTGCCAGAGCCTGCCAGCCACGGTCCAGCGCCAACTCATCGAGCGCCCCACCCTGCAGGCCTTCGGCCAGACGCACCGGCTCACGCAGGGTTTTCACTTCCTGGATGACCATTTGCTGGTTCCGCCTCACCGACTGGCCAATCATCAGGCGAAACGCATTGGAACCCAGGTCGATGGCGGCAAACAGCGGGGCGTCTTTCATAGGGGGTTCCTTGCACATTCATCTGCCGGCGGACTGGCGGCCGTCGGGCACTCAAGACGGATTGCGAGGATCTTGCCATGGCTTCGATGACGCCCAGATGACACCACCGGGCATCACCACTTCGTAACAAACTGTGACTGGCGTCGGCTGTGCCACCCATGACGCGAGTGTCTCACCATGCTTTCCAATCAGGACACCCTGACCCAGCGCCTCAACCCTCGGGTCTGCCGGGTGGCCGCCCTGCCCGCGCCCAACGACCGAGAGCGCACGCAGTGGTATTTCCAGCGCTACGTATCGCACTTGCCCGCCGCCGGGGAAATCGTGCTGTTCGACCGCAGTTGGTACAACCGCGCCGGGGTCGAGAAGGTCATGAGGTTCTGCAATGACGACCGGTACGAAGAATTCTTGCGCACCGCGCCGGATTTCGAGCGCATACTCGCCCGCTCCGGCATCCAGCTGATCAAGTACTGGCTCTCGACTTCCGACCAGGAACAGAACCTGCGCGTTCTCAGCCGCATTCATCACCTGCTCAGCCAGATGCCCCAGCGAGAGCGCCAGAAGGACTATTCACGGGGGCCTGTACCGCAGGAAATCATCGTGCCGGAGATTTACTGAATTCAGTTTGACCCTCGCCACAATTAGTCGGCAGTCAGCGAATTAAACGCATCCTGATGAATGTCCATCAAGTTGTCATCGAATCGTCATGAACCAGGCGCCATACTTAAGTCATCCAATGCGTGCTTTAACTTTCTGCTGCCAGTCCCGGCGGCTTTTTTTTGCCTGAAATTGCGCTTACAGACACTCCTGCGCCGCACGCTCGAAACTGGACGGCACGAAGGTCGACGCCAGCAGCTTGCGCTCGTACAGGAACACCTTGCCGCCGTTCGAAGCCTTGTAGGTTTCAAGCACGTTGTCCGCCGCCACTTTGCTCGATACGACGATCCGGTAGCTGCGCTGGGTCTGCGACACCGTGGGCGCCAGTGCATCGTGCTGCAACTTCGGCACCACGCAATGGGTGTACTCCTCGGGCGACTTGCTGGTCTGCAAGGTCAGCGTCGGATTGTTCGGCGTGGCACAACCGGCCAGCAACAGCGAGGCGAAGGCCAGGGTCGGGGCAAAAAAAATGCGCATGAATCAGGTCCTGAAAAGCAATCTACGGTGAATGGGCTTGCCCGCCGTTCAATGGTCGTCGGGCTGGTTAATTTGTTGCTGCGGTCAATCCGGCGGAGACCAGCGCCCTCAACGACGCATCGAACTGTTTCAGCGCGGTCAGTTGCAGGTCGCGTTGCTGTTCGATTTGCGCGGCGATCTCGGGCGCGGTCTTGTCATGCACCCACACCGACGGCAGCTGTTTTTCCACCGCGCCTTCGGCCTTGCCGATGTATTGCAGGCCGGCGTCGTAGAACCGCGCGGCGAAACGCGCCTCGACCCGGTCGTTACGCCGGGTCAGCAACTGGTTGTGGGTATCGAGCATCACCACGACATCGGGATGGGCCTGCACCAGGGCATCGAGGTTGTCGTAGACCGTCACCGACAGAAAGCTCTTGCGCAGCGAACTCAGCAGCCAATCGATGGCCAGTTGCGGATCGGAGCTGTCGACGAAGGCCTGGCGAATCCGCGCATCCAGTGCGTTCTTCGCGCCATTGACGGCCACCGAGTGGTATTGCTCAAGGTATTGCAGGTTTTCCACGGTGTTTTCGCTGTACAGCACCCCGACCGTCTGCCCGTATTGCAGCCCGTCCTGGCTACCCGTGACAGGCGGCAAATGGCAGGCGCGTGCGTCCTCGGCGTAGGCCGATACGGTGGATGCAACACTGCCCAGCAACAGGGCAATCACAGCCAGTCGGGTCAGGATTTTCATCGCGCAGGTTCCTTGAGCAGCGTGTTCAATGCAGGCAATTTTCCGCCTTCGCGCAAAAAACAGAACTTGCGATTCTTGATGGTGACTATTGACTGAACCAATAGTGCAGCGGCGCCAGCGCATGCCTCTGGCGCAAACTTACCGGTCAATGTCGAACAAGCGGCTGTGCCGGGCACCCACTGTTGATTACAGTGGCGACTGCCCTCAAAACCTGATCAAGGAACGAAACAATGGTGACCTGCTACCTGAAATACGTGCTCGACCCCTACCAACTCGACGCGTTCGAACACTACGGCAAGCTGTGGATTCCCCTGGTGGAAAAGTTCGGCGGCCAGCACCACGGCTACTTTTTACCGTCGGAGGGCGCCAACAACATCGCCCTGGCGCTGTTCACCTTCCCCAGCCTGGCGGCGTACGAACACTACCGGCAGCAGTCGATGAACGATCCGGCGTGCATCGCGGCGTTCAAATACGCCGAAGAGAAAAAATTCATCCTCAGCTACGAGCGTTCATTCATGCGGCCGGTGTTTGGCGAGCAGGATCGCTGAGTCAGTCTTTTTTCAGATCCAGGCAATAGGTGTAGTAACCGGGGTCGCGCACCCAGCCCAGGGATTCATACAGGCGCTGGGCGGTGAGGTTGTCGGTGGCGGTTTCCAGGGTCATGCCTTTGCCGCCGGCCAGCTTCGCAAAATCCCGGGCGGTGTTCATCAGCAGTGTGCCGACGCCTTTGCCCCGGGCGGCGGGCGTGGTGAACAGATCAGCGAGCAGCCAGGTGCGATGGGCGTCGATCGAGGAAAAGGTCGGGAACAGCTGGACGAAGCCAAGGTTTTCGCCGTCGCTGTCCTGGGCAAGAAATATCACCGATTCATCCCGGGCGAGTCGCTCGTCAATGAAGGCGCGCGATTGCGCAAGGTTCGACGGCTGCTTGTAGAACATCCGATAGGCGTCAAACAAGGGGGCGATCTGGTCGATGTGCGATGCGTCGGCGCGCAGGGCCTGAATAGCCATGAGGGTGCTCCATTGCGGTCTCAAGGAATTACAGACTAGCAATGGCCAAGAAACAACGACGCACTATTTTCCTGAAAGCACCGTGGCCCATTGTGGGAGCGGGCTTGCTCGCGAAGAGGCCGTGTCGGTCGACATAAATGTTGAACGACACACCGCTTTCGCGAGCAAGCCCGCTCCCACATCAGGTTTCCACATTAGATTGCCGATTGTGGTCAAACCCGCACGTTACGCCCCGGCAAGGAGGTTCGCTGGCTGCTCTCCCAGCCCTCCACCAACCCCACCGGCACATCCGCTGACGGCAGCATCTGCACGCCACGCACCAGATCGGATGCCCGCTCAGCCAGCATGATGGTCGGCGCATTGAGGTTGCCGTTCGGCTCGGTCGGGAACACCGACGAATCGATCACCCGCAGACCGGCGATGCCGCGCACGCGCAATTCGGAGTCGACCACCGCCATGTCGTCCTCGCCCATGCGGCATGAACCGCAGGGATGGTAGGTGCTTTCCAGGTTGTCGCGCACGAAGGCATCGAGGTCTTCATCGCTGGTCACCTGCGCGCCCGGGGCGATTTCGCCGTCGCGGAAGCGGTCCATGGCTTTCTGGCCGATGATCTCGCGGGTCAGGCGAATGCAGCGGCGGAAGCCTTCGCGGTCCTCTTCCCGCTCCAGGTAGTTGAAGCGGATTTCCGGATGCTCGTACGGATCGGCCGAGCGCACGCGCACGTAACCGCGGCTTTTCGGTTTGTTGGGACCGGTGAGCACCATGAAGCCGTGGCCCTTGATCGGTTTGTTGCCGTCGTAGCGCATCGCTGCCGGCAGGAAGTGGAACTGGATGTCCGGCCAGCGCAGGCCCTTCTCGGAGCGAATGAAACCGCCGGCCTCGAAGTGGTTGGTGGCGCCCAGGCCGTCCTTGAACAGCAGCCAGCGCAGACCGATCATCAGCTTGCTCAGCGGGTCCATCTTGCTGTTGAGGGTCACCGGTTCCTTGCAGCCGAACTGGATGTACACCTCGGCGTGATCCTGCAGGTTCTCCCCTACTCCCGGCAGGTCATGGCGTACGCCGATCCCGGCCTTGCGCAGGACGTCCGCCGGGCCGATGCCGGAGCGTTGCAGCAGGTGCGGCGAGCCGATCGGCCCCGACGAGATCAGCACTTCACGGTTGCAATACACCTGGTGGGTCTGGCCACCGTGGTCATACATGACCCCCACCGCACGCTTGCCTTCAAGAATGATCTGGCGGGTCATCGCATGGGTGACCACCGTCAGGTTCGGACGGCCCATGGCCGGGCGCAGATAGGCGTTGGCCGTGGAGCAGCGCACGCCGTTCTTCACGGTCATGTGCATGGCGCCGAAACCTTCCTGCATGTAGCCGTTGCAGTCTTCGGTCTTGATGTAGCCCGCCTGCGCACCGGCTTCGACCCAGGCCCCGTACAGCGGGTTTTTCATGTGGTTGCCGTTGGTGGTGTGCAGCGGCCCGGTTTGCCCGCGATAGTTGTCACCACCCGACTCGTAGCTTTCGGCGCGCTTGAAGTACGGCAGGCAGTTGCGATAGCCCCAGCCTTCGGCACCGAGGGATTCCCACTCGTCGAAATCCAGCGCATGGCCACGGATGTACACCAGGCCGTTGATCGACGACGAACCGCCCAGCACCTTGCCCCGTGGGCAGTGAATGCGCCGGCCGTTGAGGAAAGTCTCCGGCTCGGTCTCGTAGCGCCAGTTGTACTTCTTGGTGTTCATCGGGATCGAGAAGGCACTGGGCATCTGGATCACTACGCTCTTGTCACTGCCGCCGAATTCCAGGACCAGCACCGAGGTGGCCGGGTCTTCGCTCAGGCGGTTGGCCAACACACAACCCGCCGAGCCTGCGCCAATGATGATGTAGTCGTATTTTTGCGTGGTCATTCTTTGCGTGGTCATAGTTATCTCCCGACCGTCGATTCAGTGAATACCCGCGGTGGCTGCTGTTTGTGGGTCAGCGTGTCGCCGGTGGTGTATTGCGGGGAATTTTTCTCGATCTGCTGGATCACCGTTTCTTCGCGTTTCAGATCAATCGAGCGGCTCAGCCAGTAGTAGGCCAGGCCCGAGACGATCAGCCCGACCAGCCAGGCGATGTCGATGCTGCCCAGCGCCTTGGCGAGCGGGCCGACATACACCTCGCGCTGTTCAACACCATCGAAGATGTAGAAGAACGGGATCATCGAGATAAAACCGATGGCATAGGCGGCGATACCGCGCAGTCCCCAGCTGCCATAGATGTTGCCGTGGGGCATGAAGAAGTGCGGGATGGCGTAGCGGCCCTTGCGCACGAAGAAGTAGTCGGTGAGGTTGACCGAGGTCCAGGGCACCAGGAAGTACAGCATCACCACCAGGTAGATCCCCAGCACCGACAGGCCTTTGCCCGAACTCTGGATGCTCAGGGCCACGCCCAGTTGCAGCAGGATCACGAAGCCGATGGCGAGGATGCGTGCCTTGCGGGTGGGTTCGATGTGTTTGATCGAGTCGACGCAGGTCAGCGTGGTCAGCTTGGCGCTGTAGATGTTCATCGCGATCACCGGCAGGAACGCCAGGATAGTGACCACCACCACCGCCGTGCCCATCAGTGGCGATACGGTGTTGCCGACTTGCCCCAGGGCCACCAGCACATCAGTGGAATGCAGGTGATCGGCCAGCCAGCCACCCACGGAAATCATCCACGCACCGGACAACGAAGCCCCGAGGAACACCACGGCGATCAATTTGCCGCTGGAGGTGTTTTTCGGCAGGTAGCGCGAGTAGTCGGACACATAAGGCGCGTAGGCGATGTTGTAGCTGGCCGCCGCCGCAAACTGCGCGATGAAACCGGTCCAGTTGAAACCCAGCGGTTCACGGGCCACTTCGCCTTCCGCGAGTGCCGGCAGCACCGCATCCGGCACCCAGCCCATCAGCACCGCCACGGTCACCAGGCCATACAGCGGCAACGACAGGAACAACGCCCATTTGAAGCTGCGGTGCATCCAGTCATGGCCGAGGATCGCCAGCACCGCCGCCGGTATGGTCACCGCCACCGCGATCACCGCGGGGTTGAACCCGAACAGCGTGTGCAGCCCCTGCATCATCAGCACCAGGTTGACGATGTTGAAGCCGGCGAACACGAACAGCGTCGCCAGCAGCACCAGGATCACCCCGCGATAACCGAACTGCGCACGGGACTGGATCATCTGCGGCAGGCCCAGGTGCGGGCCTTGCGAGCCGTGAAACGCCATGAACAGCGTGCCGAACATGATGCCCAGCGTGCCGGCCAGGGTGGTCCAGAGCGCGGTCAGGCCGACGCTCGGGCCGACGAAGCCGATGGTCATGGTGAAGAACGTGAAGTTGCCGAGGAACCAGAACGGGCCCTGGCTCGACAGTTTGTCGGTGCGCTCGTTCTCGGGTATGAAGTCAATCGAATGCCCCTCGACAACGGATTTTTCGTCGAGGCTGGACACGCTCGTGGCGGACTTGGCGTTAGTGTTCATGATGGACTCTTATTGTTGGAAGATCATGACTGAGTAACTGCATTCTTTTGGGTGAACGACACCCGGGTGCCTCCTTGCCGTTCCCTTTGGAGCGTGAGCGCCACCGCGCACTTTGTAGCAGCCGCCGGAGGCGGCGTTCGGCTGCGCAGCAGTCGTAAACCTGGATCGCATGGTTTACCTGACACTGCGCGACCCTCTGGTTTTACGACTGCTGTGCAGTCGAACGCAGGCTACGCCAGCTGCTACAGGTTGCGGTGAAACGTTCAGCCGTGGCTCAAGGCAGCGTGATCCAGACCGCCTTGGTTTCGAGCAGGTAATCGAGCTGCTCGGCGCCCAGGTCCTTGCCGAACCCGGACTGCTTGTAGCCACCGAACGGCATCGACGGATCGAGGGTGCCGTGGGCGTTGACGTAGACCGAACCGGCCTTGAGGCGCGGAATCAGGCTGTGCACCTTGCCCAGGTCGTTGGAATACAGTGCCGCCGCCAGGCCGTAAGGCGAGTCGTTGGCCAGGGCCAGGGCCTCTTCTTCATCGTCGAAGGGTGCGGTGACCAGCACCGGCCCGAAGATCTCTTCCTGGACAATGCGCATGTCGTTGCGGCAATGGGCGAAGATGGTCGGTTCGACGAAGAAGCCAGGGCCATCGACCGGTTGGCCGCCATAGACCAGTTCGGCACCTTCGGCCTTGCCGGTTTCGATGTACTCGGTCACACGCTGCTTTTGCAGGGCCGAAACCAGCGGGCCGATGAAGCAGTCCGGGTCCAGGCCCGGGGCCATTTTCAGGGTGCGTGTGTAGGCGATCAGCTCGCGCAGGAATTCGTCGTAGACGCTGCTATGAATATAGGCCCGTGTACCGGCGTCGCATACCTGCCCGGAGTTGAAAAACACGCCGTTGGCGACCGCCTGGGCGGCGGCCGGGATGTCGGCGTCGGCGCAGACGATGACCGGTGATTTACCACCGAGTTCGAGGGTCAGGCGCTTCATGTCATCCAGCGCTGCACGGCCGACAGTCTGGCCGACCGGGGTCGAGCCGGTGAAGGTCAGTTTGTCGATGCCGGGGTGGGTGGCCATGGCCGCACCGACCACGCTGCCGCGCCCGGTGACGATGTTGATCACGCCGTCGGGAATGCCCGCTTCCTGCACCAGTTCAGCGAAACGCAGGGCCGACAACGAGGTCAGCTCGGCAGGTTTGACTACCACTGTGCAACCGGTCGCCAGGGCCGCGCCGAGCTTCCAGGCCATGGTTTGCAGCGGGAAGTTCCACGGCACGATGGCGCCGACTACGCCCACCGCTTCCTTGCGGGTATAGGCCAGGTAGTTGCCCGGCAACGAAGGTTCGACGGTACGGCCGTGCAGCTTGGTGGCCCAGCCGGCGAAGTAACGCAGGGTATCGACAGTGCCCTGGATGTCCACGTCCTTGGCGAAGGCAACCGATTTGCCCATGTCGATGGATTCGATTTCCGCCAGTTCGGCAGCGTTCTGTTCGATCAGGTCGGCCAGGCGCTGCATCATGCGCTCGCGTTCGGCCGGTTTGGCCTGACGCCAGGCGCCGCCATCGAACTGCGCGCGGGCAGCTTGCACGGCGCGGTCCAGGTCATCGGTGGTGCCCATGGGAATGCGGGTGATCAGGCCTTCGGTCGAGGGTTCGATCACATCGGAAGTCTGGCCGTCGCTGGCTTCGACCCAGGCGCCGCCGATGAACATTTTCTGGACCTTGCCGAGGAAGGTCTGGGTGGCTTCGCTGACGCCGAATTTCTGCAGGTAACTCTTGACGATCGTGTCCATTTTTATTCTCTCTGCCCGGCAGTCAGGTCCTGCCGGGTTTTGTGGTTTCGATATCAGGCTGGAGTGGTTTCGCTCTCGGCGGCCGCACGTACCTTGCCGCGCTCGTGGAAGATGAAACCGATGCTGTTGAGCAGCAGTTGCGCGGCGAGGATCGAAGTCATGCCGGTCGGGTCGTACACCGGCGCCACTTCCACCAGGTCCATGCCGACGATGTTGCCTTTGCTGCGCTTGGCCAGGGCCTGGATGATTTCCAGCACTTCGTAGTAGAGGAAGCCGCCGTGGCTCGGGGTGCCGGTACCGGGGGCGATGGACGGGTCGAAACCGTCGATGTCGATGGTGATGTAGTAGTTGATGTTCTGCGGGATCAGCGCCAGCACGCCCTCTACACCAAGGCGACGCACGTCACGCACCGAGAGGATTTTCGAGCCGGCTTCATGGGCCGCTTCGTAGTCGTCGCGGTTGGACGACGATACGTTGCGGATGCCCATCTGGGTCATGCCGACAATGTGGTTCATTTCCGAAGCGCGGCGCAACGGGTTGCCGTGGCCGTAGCGCACACCGTGGCGCTCGTCGACGAAATCCAGGTGCGCATCGAAGTGGATGATGTGGATCGGGCCGCGGCCTTCGAAGGCCTTGATCACCGGAGCGTGCACCGAGTGGTCGCCGCCGAGTACCACCGGCATCACGCCGGCATCGAGAATCTTGCGCACGGCGTATTCGGTGTTCTTGTTGCTGGTGGCCATGTCGGTGTGGACGATGTCGGCATCACCGACGTCGACCATGCGCACATCCGATGCGGTGAGGTACATCACGTCATCTTCATGATCGTAGGCGCCGGCGTGGCCGAAGGAAAACAGCGTCGATGCTTCACGAATCCCGCGGGGTCCGAAGCGTGCGCCGGAGCGCCACTGGGTGCCCATGTCGTTGGGCACGCCGAGCACCGCGACGTCGGCATCCAGTGCATCCCAATCGGTGCACACCGGGGATTTGCCAAAGGTGCAATGACCCACGAATGGCAGGTTCAGGCGACCGGATTCATAACCGTTGTTCGACATTTCTAGCCTCTCCACTTCTTGTTATCGGCCTGGCGGACTGCAAGGCGACCGCCGTTGGAGAGACTATGGGCGCAGGTTTTCGTGGAAAAAATGCTAAACATCAGATACTCATATCGGCATTCCCGATGCGTCCACAGGCCGGAGGTCCAAGATGATCCAGCTGCACGATGTCGACCTGAAACTGCTCAGGGTGTTTGCCACGATTGTCCGCTGCGGCGGCTTCTCGGCCGCGCAGGCGGCGCTCAATGCCGGGCAGTCGACCATCAGTGAACAGATGACCCACCTGGAAACCCGCCTCGGGGTCAAACTCTGCCAGCGTGGTCGCAGCGGCTTCCGTCTGACCGAACAAGGGGTGGCGATTCATGAGGCCACCCAGCGCCTGCTGTCGGCGGTGGAAAATTTCTGCATGGATGCCGACGTACTCAAACAGCACAACTTTCTACGAGAGTAACCTATTGTTTTATAATAGATTTATACCAAAAATGAAGCTGCAAAGCATGGCAATTTAAGCGTGTTATGCAAACGGTAAACCGAGGCTTCCAGGCGACGACCAATTTCTTGGTAGTCGTTGATATCAACAAACTCCATCAGCAGACGTGAATCAATCTCGCCGTCGTTCAATTCATAGATCATGTCTTGAGTTACGAGTTGATAAGACTGAGAGCGAACAATAGAAACGAAAGTGTTCCAATCTTTGGTGTAGACTTCAGCATCTTTAAAGTTGAGGTACCCTACGTTGAACAGGGGCTTGCCAGCGCGGCTAACAGGATCATTGGAAGCGTTACGCATTACAGGAACACCATCCACCTTGCGATAGACTTTCTTTAGTGTTTCGCCTTCGTAATACGTGGCTTTAGTAAAGCTTGTGCCATCCTCAAGCTGCTTCATTTTCGACATCAGGTTACTCCCTTGATTTTGCTGGCGACATACTCTCTAGCTTGGTTACGCCTAATACCCACAGTGGCTCCCGGCTGAAATCCAACCTTGCGCAACTTCTCCTTCTGGATTACTGCACTATTCTTGATAAAGGCGATGACCTTCTTTTCAATATTTGCATCCTCTAACGAAAGTCCTTGCCGCTCGGAAAGAGTGACAATGGAGTGACAGGGCCTACATAACACTTCTAAATCATCAACTGTTACAAAGAACAGGTTATCAACAACCCCCCAGCAGTTTCCCGCGATAATTTGCCGACAGTTTTCTTATGGTTAACCTCCACATCATCCAAAAAGAAGTTTTTCTTGCAGTGTTCGCACTTAATGTTGAACACCATTCTTCTCGACTTGGTGGATGGCGCCAGGAATCGTCTGCCTTGAATCATTGTCAATTTGACAGGATGTTTGGACCACAATCTTCGGAGGGCAGACATCAGCCAGTTATTAAATTGAGCTTCGGTCTTGAGGTCGCCATACAACTACGCAACCATTGCGGCTGGTGGTGTAACGAAGGTCTTTGTAGCAGGATCAAACACCGACTCACTGAAGCGGGAAGTATCGTGATGCCACAGTTGCAGGTAATCACCCACAAACCTTGTCACCATATACAAGCAACGCCCTTGCTTAAGAAGTTCTTCCTCCCACGAATCACCAAACTCTTTCCGGTATTCATTACGCACAACCTGCATCCCAGCTGCATAATCCTGGCAAGGGGCCAAGTGCTCGTAGGCTTCGACAGCGCCAACACCAACACGAGTTTCGTATTCGTCCCCAGCATTCTTACCACTCTTGCGAATTTTCGTGACGCGAACGCCACAGCCTAAGATTCCATCTGCTGGGTCGCCAACAAGTAACTGCCAGCACAAAAACAAAGGACCATTGCCTTTCACGGCTTTCGTAACTTTGAGTGAAGTGGGGTTGACTTTCCTGATTAGCTCCAAACCACCGTTGCCAGTCACATGAGTGAATTTCTCACCAGCGCGAACAGTTTCCCATCGGTAATGATGTCCGCGGTACTGCATCATATCTTTGTCGATAGTTGGAATGATTGCTGTACCACCTTTGGAGTCCTGGTAAATGCACATCAAGTCATCCGCTTCGAGACTGTCATGCACTTCAGCATCCCATTTATATGTAGCGGAAGGCGCCACTCACATCCAAAAGCTGATGGGAGAAACCTACTTCCTTAAGCGTGAGGCTGTCGATGGTGTTTGTAACTGGCAGTTCCATTCTCAGTCCAGCCACGGTTGGCAGCCAGATACTTTCAACAAAGGTATCGAACTACCAATACACACTCTCCCCATCCGTTAACAGGAAGGACAGATTTATGTTTAGCGCATTTCTGCTTCTGGTGATTGCCTACCTGATCCATCAGAAGATGATTGATTGGGGTTGCAGTTACTCGCATGACAAATCAGCGTTAGATGAGCTTGTATTCCGCGAAGTATTGAAGCAGGACTTAGAGACAAACCTCTTTATCTATGCATTGATCTTTGTGCTGTATGTATTCGCCATTAACATTAGCCCGACACTTTCCGCGATGTGGACTCAGTGCTTGGTGGGCAGTTTCAATTTCTTCATGAGGCTTTAACAGGAACCGATATTATTTCTTCAACGACCCTAAGTTCTTTCGAGCTTGCATCTACACCGTACTGCTTTTCCCATTGTCTGCTGTAGTTACGGCTAGCATAGCAATAGTGGTGAAGTGATGTGCATGGCCATAGAAGTGTACAGGTCACTGCCTAGTAAGCTTATTGGCGTGGTACTTGAGAACCTGCGGAAAGATTGATACGAAGTCAAAGAAAGAGACTTCGTTGATACCTTTGAGACGGATGTTGAGCTTAAAGCCTGGCTTGAGTCTTGCGGGATGATTCCAATGCTTGTCGACAGAATCCTGTCAGCGCTTAAAGCGTTCGGGATTATTCACTTGAAATACAAAGGCATCGTAATCCGCGACACCTCTTGGAAGAAACCTTCCCAACTCACCACATTTAAATCCATAGCGAGTTCGAATGACAGTAGCAGTAAACAACATTAATCTGGCGAATGTGAAGCTTGAAGAATTCGACATCACGGCGGTTGTTGCCAATATAAAGAAGATTGACAAGCGACTAGCGCGTGCCAAGCTCATCAATAGCGGCAAAGCAACAGCCGTGGTAGATACCTACATTGGCATGGCAGACGATAAATTGAGCCGAGAGCAAATCCGGCGGAACAATCGTAAGCCACGCAAAATTACTCACAGGACCGTTGAAAAACGTGAGTTCCTGGGCATCTATAATTAAGGGTGTTCGCCCTAGAATTTGGAGAGAGCATTGGTGCTGCGCTCTCCTATAAAAATTAACGGATTTGGGTGGTATATCTTTTGTTATTTTTATTAAACAGGACTACCACCATTCCCGGCCGATCAAAATTCAACTCTTGAATAGTAGCCCTATAATTACATGACACCAACATATCCGACACATGTGGGTTGCCGCTAGGCATGAACGTCAAGTTTGATACGTTGTATTTGCTGGTGATGTCTGATATTAAATTGTTGCAAATGCGTACACCGCTTTCATAACTACCCTTACTCACAGCCGCTTTAGGAATCTGTGACCATGTGGCGGCATAGGTAAGATCAGACTTCTCAAATACCACTTTAACATTTACATCAACAAGCACTCCATGCTTGAGGGTGTTAGCCTTATACATGCACGTTACAGATGGCTTGGATTTATCTTTATTACCGTTACGAACCAACCTCATGTATTTTAGTGGCTGTTGCTTCTGAATAAAAGGTATTTGACTTTCGCATATATCATCATCATAGCTATTATCTACCGTTGCGGCAATTGGTGGATGCCCAGGAAGTGCAGTTATGAGCTTGTTATATTCAGACGTAAGCGGGGCTTCGTTGTAAGTACCGCCATAGCACCCACTCTTAGTCAAGTTAGCTGAAGCCAAGGCAAATTCGTCGGGTACTTGCCTGACACTTGCGCACTCATCACTCGTATAGCTACCACTTGCGATACATGCAGGGGCAGCAAGGACAAACTTTTGATTTATATTGTTTAACTCTGTAGTGTCGCAAACAGCAGCCGTCACGGTGAGCGGAGTGAGTAGCGCCAGTAATGCTATAAACTTTTTCAGGACTATCTCCAAGCACGACGTATAATCTCCTTAGATCACTTCAAAGGATATTTTTCCAGTCTCTACATTAACAGCAGCAAATATGATTGTTGAATTAGGGCCAGGAACTACTGGTGCAGCATTATATTTGCAGTACACGTGAAGCTCTCCCTCGATACTCGAAGATCTATAACCATCGGGGAACAGGGTAATATTTTGTAAGCCAGATGTGCGTGCCATTTCAGGCATGATATTTACGCAAAAATCGTAGATGCCTTTTGTTTCATCCGCAATTGCACTCATAGATGCAAGCAAGGATACCATCAGCACTAGCTTCTTCATAAATTATGATCATCCTAATTCCATAGGGTTAAGAGTGGGCGCGGTAGGCCGGTCTTCCAGCCACTCACAACACACGCGCTTCAACTACATCGGACTCATGGCCCACTTCCCAGTTACAGCGTTATAGTTCACTGCGGCCATGAATACTCTGCCCCCGGTTGAAAACATAACCTGACAAGTGTAGAAGTTTTCTTGGGGCTTAAACCACCGCAAGAGATTTCTGACTAACAGGACTTCTTGGTCTGCCACCTGTTGTGCTACGTTCCTGCACACATCCTCTATTTCTTTTGACTCTGCTACTGCTTTAGCCTTTTGAGCCTCCTGCTCCTGTCGCTGCACCATGCCTTCAGGTGAGTTAAGAAAGTCTTCCTTGCGCTTCTGCTCGGCTTCTGCAAGCTCCCTCTCTTGAAGCTCCTTCCTGAACATTGGACTCATTACACAAAACGGAAGGGGTTCATCAAGGCTTCCAAAAGATGAGAGTTCGACTGGGTAAACTTTACCATTATACCCGATGAGCAACTTGCTGTCGTTTAGACTCAAGTTAATATTCTCATCTTCCAGCTCGCAGATTAGCTCATGCCGCCTCTTTGTTAAGTCTTGAAACTGAAGGCCAGGCCTACTACCTTCATATGGCGTGACGATGTAGGCTACGTACTGCCTGTTTTTTGATATAACTTCATCTTCAATACGAAACCCTGTTTGTACAGGCACGTATTTATCTGAGAGAGGGTGTTTTGCATAGAGGATTTTCTCCTTGTACGTTTCCTCTTTTCCAAGATCACCTGTGTACACAATGTTACTCGCACACCCTACAAGGGATACCATCAGCAGTGACAATGCAAAGTACTTTTTCACGTTCAATTCCATGTGCGCGGAGTTAATCAGCCAGATTAGCTCGGATTCGGTAAAGTCAAGAGCGGAGCATGGTAAGTGCGGATTAGTTGGCCGTCTAGGTACAAGATGTGCAAGGTTTTGGCGCGCGGCAAACATCATGTACATCAGGTGTTTTAGCTCGGATTTCCGAAGATCAAAAGCGACCCGGAGTAATGTATGAACGTAGTTAAAGGTGATCTTGTAGAAGCATTTTTGTCTGGCAAGGTGAATGTACTAGGTCACCAAGCGAACTGCTTCAACACTATGGGTGCTGGGATTGCACTTCAGATTAAGCAGAGGTTACCTGAAGCATACCAAGCTGATTGCAAAACGCTGCGAGGGAACATCCGTAAACTAGGTACGTTCTCTTATGCAGTTATTGGCGATGGAATTGTGTTCAACCTATATGGTCAGTTCAAGTTTGGTCGTGAAAAATGTCAGACTGACTATGATGCATTGCGCAGTGCTTTAAAGCTGATGGCAGTCAAGCTTCAACCCAAGCAAGCCAAGTGCCGCATAGGTCTGTCTAAGCTAGGTTGCAATAACGCCGGTGGCGATTGGAATGTAGTGCGCACAATCATCGATGAAGAGCTTATTGGTTTTGATGTAACCATTTAGCAGAAATAACGGTGCTACCCCCTTCTGTGTACATCAGTTAAATTAGCTCGGATTTCCTTAAAAGCGAAAAGCTTGCTCTTTAGTAACTTATTGATCAACTCAACACCCTTAAATGGATTAGGTTACTAAAGAGCGCCTATTGTTAATCTGGGCCTCAAGTTAGGTATTCTGAGTACTATGAAGCGCGAACTGATCAAAATCAGCGAATTTGCAAAGCGCCGCTGGGGTGTTAACGGTACTCCACCGTGCAGCCAAGCGATACGCAATCAACTTAAAAATGGTCGCATACCCGGCGAGCAAATCGGCAAGCTTTGGTATGTAGATTGGAGTGTATACGTAAAAGCCGCAGGAAATGATTTGGTATCTATGGTGCTTAAAGGAGCAGCGTAATGTCCAACAGACCACGCTTAAAGATCAACAAAGGGTTACCGCAGAACCTGTACTTTGATAAGCGTAGGTTATCTTACCGATACCGACGCCCCACAGATGGCAAGTGGTTTCAGTTCGGCAAGGATCGGTTGAAGGCTATTGACGCCGCTATGCAACTAAACCTTACGTTTATGCATGGTGCAGACCTTGTTAGCAATGTAATGGCTAAGAGTCCCGAAGAATCCGAAACCTTTGACGCATTCCTTACTCTTTACGAGGATGTGCTATTGCCGCCAAGGGGGTTGGCCAAAGCCACACTGTGTATGTATCGGGTTCACTTCCGACGCTAT
This sequence comes from Pseudomonas sp. GW821-FHT02A08, assembly GCF_059422045.1. NCBI lineage: Bacteria > Pseudomonadati > Pseudomonadota > Gammaproteobacteria > Pseudomonadales > Pseudomonadaceae > Pseudomonas > Pseudomonas sp. GW821-FHT02A08. Next base: position 47,367 of record NZ_JBWKWD010000030.1, on the reverse strand, counting down.
CGCAAGGCTTTTACAGGCAAGCGTGTTGATGAGATTACCATCAGAATGGTGGCCGAACTTCTAGACTCCCTGCCCCCTCGTTCATCGAACCAGTGCAGAAACATCTTGGTTGATATCTTCAATCACGCTGCGTCAAAGGGCCTATGCCCTGACAATCCAGCAACGGTTGTGATTAAGCGTATCGAGAAGAAGCAGCGTAAGCGCCACACAGCCGAAGGGTTGAGGGCTATACGGGCTGTGTCACCGGTGTGGCTTCAGAACGCTATCGACATTGCGTTGATTACCGCACAGCGCCGCAATGACATCCTCGATATGAAGTTTGATTCTGTTAAGGATGGCTACCTGTACGTAGTTCAGGGAAAGACATCAAAGACTACTGACACTGCTTGGATACGCTTCGTGGTAACGCCGGAATTGAAGGCCGTTATCAGCAGATGTAGGGACGCCATCGTTTCCCCATATTTGATCCATCGCATGCCAACGCGCATGACGAAGAAGCAGGCTCAAACCAAGGACCACTGGACCCAGGTTGAAGGCCAATTTCTCTCTATGGCGTTCCAAGCGGCTAGGACGGAGGCAGGTTGTTATGCTGACTGGTCTGATGCCGAGTTACCGGGCTTCCATGAGATACGAGCGTTCTCCCTTCACCTGTACAAGAAGGCTGGCAAGGATGGTCAAAAGATCGCTGGTCACGCCTCATCAGGGATGACCAAAAACTACCAGAAAGACCACGACGAAATCATCTGGTCAGAAGCAAATCCAGACCTAGATATCAGTGAGATTTCCGGGAAATTTTAAGCAATCCTTTTGCGCATCTGTTGCGCATCTGTTGCGCACGGGGTACACGACTGATGTGGAATCAGGCCTGCATTTTCTGGTTCCATGTCGGCGTTTCTGATGCAATTTCAGGCGGGAGTTTCCATGTGATCCAGCTACACGATGTCGATTTAAAGTTGCTCAGAGTGTTCGCCACAATTGTCCGTTGCGGTGGCTTTTCTGCCGCGCAGGCCGCATTAAACGCGGGCCAGTCGACAATCAGCGAGCAGATGACGCACCTCGAAACCCGTCTTGGAGTGAAGCTTTGTCAACGAGGTCGAAGCGGTTTTCGACTGACCGAACAAGGTGTCGCAATTCACGAGGCTACACAGCGATTATTGTCCGCGGTCGAGAACTTCTGCATGGACGCCGACGTGCTCAAGCAGCACATCAGCGGCAAACTCAACCTGGGGATCATAGACACCACGATCACCGACCCCGACTCGCCGATTCCCCGCACCACCCAACGCTTTGTTTCGCGTGGGCATGATGTGCACCTGAACGTGTACGTCGGCACCCCGGCGGAGCTCGAAGAACGGGTGCTCGACGGCCGACTTCATCTCGCCATCGGGCACTTCCCGATCCATGTGCCGGGGCTGCTGCAATCGCCGCTGTACCAGGAAGCCCTGGGTTTGTATTGCGGGCGGCGCCACCCGCTGTTTGGCAGCCAGGCTGAAGGTGAGGAGCTGCTCGAAGAAGTCGCTGCCGGGCGGATCGTCGTGCGTGGCTACATGCAGCAATACGACCTCGAACACTTGGGCGTGAGCAAGGCGGCCGCCACCGTGGACAACATCGAAGCCACGGCGATCCTGATCATTTCCGGCGCCTACCTGGGTTTTCTGCCTGAGCACTTCGCCGCCCAGTGGGTCAAGAGCGGTGAGATGCATCAACTGGCACCCGCGAGCCTGCGCCTGAAATCGCCGTTCGACGTGATCACCCGACGCGGCACGGCACCGCCACCGATCCTCCAGGCGTTCCTCGAGGACCTGGCCGCCAGCGCCCGTAAAACCGGCCAGCCGTGATGTGACACTCGCCAAATTCAAATTTTGCCGGGCATACTGATTCGGTTCGCCAACCTTGCAGGCCCGTCATGCGCATCCACGTCACCTTCATCGACCGCGTCGGCATCACCCAGGAGGTGCTGGCCCTGCTCGGTGGTCGCAGTTTCAACCTCGACGCCGTGGAGATGGTGCCGCCGAACGTCTACATCGACGCCCCGACCCTCGGCGCCGAGGTGCTCGAAGAACTGCGCGAAGCGCTTTTCGATGTGCGCGGCGTGCAAGCGGTGACCATGGTCGACATCCTCCCGGGGCAACGCCGGCGCCTGCAACTGGACGCGTTGCTGGCAGCTAGTTCCGACCCGGTGCTGGCGGTGGATGATCGCGGCCATGTGCTGCTGGCCAACCCGGCGCTGATCGCCCTGTGCGGCCGCGAACCGGCCGGTGAATCGCTGACCGCCCTGTTCGACGATGCCGATTTGCAACGCACCCTGATCGCTCAGCATTTCCGTCTGCCGATGCACGAGGTCAGCCTCGGCGGCCAGACCTTGCTGCTCGACGCGATGCCGATCACCGACGCCGGCGCCCTGCTCACCCTGTATCAACCCAATCGCATTGGTGAACGTCTGTCGGCGCTACACCATGACCATGCCGAAGGCTTCGATGCGCTGCTTGGCGAATCGCCGCCGATCCGCGCGCTCAAGGCTCGCGCGCAACGGGTCGCAGCATTGGATGCGCCGCTGCTGATCCAGGGTGAAACCGGCACCGGCAAGGAACTGGTAGCCCGCGCCTGCCATGCCATCAGCCCACGGCATGACGCGCCGTTTCTGGCCCTGAACTGCGCGGCACTGCCGGAGAGCCTGGCCGAAAGCGAGCTGTTCGGCTACGCCCCCGGCGCCTTCACCGGCGCGCAACGGGGCGGCAAGCTCGGCCTGCTGGAACTGGCCGATCAGGGCACGGTGTTCCTCGATGAAGTGGGGGAAATGTCGCCCTATCTGCAAGCCAAGTTGCTGCGTTTTTTGAGCGATGGCTGCTTCCGTCGGGTCGGTGGCGACAAAGAGGTCCGGGTCAATGTGCGGGTGCTCAGCGCGACCCACCGCGACCTGGAGAAAATGGTCGCCGAAGGGCGTTTTCGCGAAGACCTGTTCTACCGCCTCAACGTGCTCAACCTGCAAGTGCCGCCGCTGCGCGAGCGCGGGCACGACATCCTGCTGATGGCCAATCACTTCATGCAACAGGCCTGTGCGCAGATCCAGCGACCGCCGTGTCGTTTGGCACCGAGCACCTTCAGCGCCCTGCTCGGCAACCGCTGGCCGGGCAACGTGCGGCAACTGCAAAACGTGATCTTTCGCGCGGCGGCGATCTGCGAGAATCCGCTGGTGGACATCGACGACCTCGACATCGCCCGCACCGCCGTCGAGCGGCAAAACGACGGTGAAGTGGGCAGCCTGGAAGAGGCGGTTGGCGACTTTGAGAAGAACCTGCTGGAGCAGCTTTATCGCAGCTATCCGTCCAGCCGGTTGCTGGCGGCGCGGTTGCAGACGTCCCATAGCGCCATCGCGATTCGCCTACGCAAATACGGCATTCCCAACAAACCGTAAGCCTCACGCCGGCAAAATGTGGGAGCGGCGGTGCGGCGATCCGACTTGCTCGCGAAGGCGTCGTGTCAGGTGACATCAATGGTGAATGACACACTGCATTCGCGAGCAAGCCCGCTCCCACAGGGGATCAGTGTTGTTACCTGGCTCCCCGTCTGCAAATCGATACAGCGTAGCGAAATCAAGACAAAACCCTTCGCGCCGCAATCACGGCGTCCGCGTCCAACGCCCGGTTGACCTGTATTGATTTCAATACAATTGAAACCTTCCGCGCCTTAAAAAATCACCTCAAGCCATTGATTTAAAACAACTAAGAAACCTTGGCACCGCCCTTGCTATCACTCCTCCAACCCCGCTCGTCGCCCCGCCACGAGCCTTAAAACAATAAGGAGTTGAGATGAGCCAATTGCGTTTTACCGTCGATCACGAATGGTTGCGCCTTGAGAGCAATGGCCTGGTCACCGTCGGCATCACGGCGTTTGCCCAGCAGGCGCTGGGGGATGTGGTGTTCGTTCAGGTGCCTGAACTGGGCGCCTTCGATGCAGGCGCTGAAGTGTCGGTGCTGGAGTCGGTGAAGGCCGCCAGCAGTATCGGCATGCCGCTGGACGGTGAAGTGGTCGAGATCAACGCGACGCTGGAGAGCACCCCGGAACTGGTCAACGAAGACCCATTGGGCGAAGGCTGGTTCTTTCGCTTCAAACCGGTCGATGTCGAGGCGCTAGGAGATCTACTGGATCAAGACGCCTACGAACGCCTGACCGCAGAACACGCCGACGCTTGAAGCCCCCAAGGCATTTCCCGAATCCGCAAAAGGACCACACCATGTTCAGCAAGCACGACCAGATCAAAGGCTACGACGACGAACTGCTGGCGGCGATGAACGCCGAGGATGCGCGGCAGGAACACCACATCGAACTGATTGCCTCGGAAAACTACACCAGCCAGCGGGTGATGGAGGCACAAGGCAGCGGCCTGACCAACAAGTACGCCGAAGGGTATCCGGGCAAGCGTTACTACGGCGGCTGCGAGCACGTCGATGTAGTCGAGCAACTGGCCATCGACCGCGCCAAACAGCTGTTCGGCGCCGACTACGCCAACGTCCAGCCCCACTCCGGCAGCCAGGCCAACGCCGCGGTTTATCTGGCGTTGCTGCAAGCGGGCGACACCGTGCTCGGCATGAGCCTGGCCCACGGCGGTCACCTGACCCACGGCGCCAAGGTGAGCTTTTCCGGCAAACTGTACAACGCCGTACAGTACGGCATCGACACATCCACGGGCCTGATCGACTACGACGAAGTCGAGCGCCTGGCGGTCGAGCACAAGCCGAAAATGATCATCGCCGGGTTCTCGGCTTATTCGAAGACCCTGGACTTCCCGCGCTTCCGGCAGATCGCCGACAAGGTCGGCGCCTACTTCTTCGTCGACATGGCCCACGTCGCCGGCCTGGTGGCCACCGGTCTGTACCCGAACCCGCTGCCCTACGCCGACGTGGTCACCACCACCACGCACAAGACCCTGCGCGGCCCCCGTGGCGGTCTGATTCTGGCCAAGGCCAATCCGGAGCTGGAGAAGAAGCTCAATGCCGCGGTGTTCCCCGGTGGCCAGGGTGGCCCGCTGATGCACGTGATCGCCGCCAAGGCGGTGTGCTTCAAGGAAGCGCTGGAGCCGGCATTCAAGACCTATCAGGCGCAGGTGATCCGCAACGCCCAGGCCATGGCGCAGGTGTTTATCGAGCGCGGTTATGACGTGGTGTCCGGCGGTACCGACAACCACCTGTTCCTGGTCAGCCTGATCCGCCAGGGCCTGACCGGCAAGGACGCCGACGCCGCCCTCGGCCGTGCCGGCATCACCGTGAACAAGAACGCCGTGCCCAACGATCCGCAATCGCCGTTCGTGACTTCGGGCCTGCGCATCGGAACCCCGGCGATCACCAGCCGTGGCTTCAAGGAAGCGCAGAGCATCGCCTTGGCCGGGTGGATCTGCGACATCCTCGATCACCTGGGCGATGCCGATATCGAAGCCAATGTCGCCCGGCAAGCAGCGGCCCTGTGTGCGGACTTCCCGGTCTACCGCGACTGACCCTCCACCGCACAACCTGTAGCCGCTGGCGCAGCCTGCGTCCGGCTGCGCAGCAGTCGTAAATTCGGGTGACGTGGTTTGTCTGATTCACCGCGAATTCCGGTTTTACGACTGCTTCGCAGCCGGACGCAGGCTGCGCCAGCTGCTACAGGTTGTGCGTTTTCCCTTTGCTCAAAAGGACAAAGTACATGAGCACTATTGTGGAACCGACTGGTGCAGGCCCGATGAAAATAGAAATCGGCACCAAACTGCGCGGCGCGGACAAAGTTGCGCGGATTCCGGTGAAGATCATTCCCACGGATGAATTCCCGCGCAAACCCGACTGGATTCGCGTGCGCATGCCGATCTCGCCGGAGGTCGACCGGATCAAGCAACTGCTGCGCAAGCACAAGCTGCACAGCGTCTGCGAAGAAGCGTCCTGCCCGAACCTCGGCGAGTGTTTTTCCGGCGGTACGGCGACTTTCATGATCATGGGCGACATCTGCACCCGTCGCTGCCCGTTCTGTGATGTCGGCCATGGCCGGCCCAAGCCGCTGGATGCCAATGAGCCAATGAACCTGGCCGTGGCCATCGCCGAGCTGCGCCTGAAGTACGTGGTGATCACCTCGGTGGACCGCGACGATTTGCGCGACGGCGGTGCCCGACACTTCGTCGATTGCCTGCGGGAAATCCGCAAGCTGTCCCCCGGCATTCAACTGGAAACCCTGGTGCCGGATTATCGCGGACGCATGGACGTGGCCCTGGCGATCACCGCCACTGAGCCGCCGGATGTGTTCAACCACAACCTGGAAACCGTACCGCGCCTGTACAAGGCCGCGCGCCCCGGTTCGGACTTCGAGTGGTCGCTGGACCTGCTGCAGAAGTTCAAACTCGCCGTGCCCCACGTACCGACCAAATCCGGCCTGATGCTGGGCCTTGGCGAAACCGACGAGGAAGTCATCGAGGTCATGCAGCGCATGCGCGAGCACGACATCGACATGCTGACCCTCGGCCAATACCTGCAACCTTCGCGCAGCCACTTGCCGGTGCAGCGCTTCGTGCACCCGGACACCTTTGCCTGGTTCGCCGAAGAAGGCACGCGCATGGGCTTCAAGAACGTGGCGTCCGGCCCGCTGGTGCGTTCGTCCTATCACGCCGATCAACAACTTCATGGAGGTACGGACGGTTTCAAGCCATGATGGAATGACTGGTCATGCATGGAGCCGTTTCCGATGTTTCGTTCACCCTGTCTGCTGTTGCTGTGCCTGAGCCTTGCCACGCCGTGCATGGCCGACGCGTCGAAGCCCGGGCACATGGTGTATGTGCGCAGCGTCGACCCGGGCATCGAGCAGGACATCCGCTATGCCGGCGCGCACAATTTCACCGGGCACCCGCTCGACGGTTACCAGGCGGCGCAGTGCCTGCTGTCGCAGGACGCTGCGAAGGCCCTGGCCCGGGTGCAAAGCTCACTGAAAGCCGAAGGCTACGGCTTGAAAGTGTTCGACTGCTATCGCCCGACCCGCGCGGTGGCGGACATGGGACGCTTCGCCACCGAACCTGGCGACCCGCTGAAGACCGAGTTCTATCCACGGGTCGACAAGCAGGACTTCTGGCGCCTGGGTTATGTGGCGCGCGTGTCCAATCATTCCCGGGGCAACACCGTCGACCTGACCCTGACCGGCCCCGACGCCCTGCCCGCCGACATCTGGACACCTTCTGCCACCCCAGTGGATTGCACCGCCCCTTATGGCCAGCGCTGGCACGACGGCGCGCTCGATATGGGCACCGGTTTCGATTGCTTCGATGAGCGGGCGCACACCGACTCGGCGCTGATCAACGCCACGGCCAAAGCCAATCGCCAGCGCCTGACCAGTGCCATGGCCAAGGAAGGCTTCGTGGGTTATTCGGCCGAGTGGTGGCACTTCACGTACAGCGGGAATCCGCCGAAGCCGGACGTCATGGACTTCCCCATCACGCCGCTTGCACCATGAACATTCTGCTCAAGACCTTGTTGGTGGCGCTGTTTCCGCTGGCCGCAATGGCCCAGGGACTCGACGGCAGCGACCAACTGATCGTGGTCACCAGTAACGGCTGGGATGACATCCAGGGCACTGCCCAGCGCTATGAACGACACGGGCAGACCTTCCGCAAACTCGAAGCGCCCTTTGCAGTGGTGCTCGGCAAGAACGGCATGGGTTGGGGCAAGGGACTGCTCGATATCGGGCAACCTGAAGGGCCGGTCAAACATGAAGGCGACGGCAAGGCGCCGGCTGGAATGTTCAAGCTGGGCACGGCGTTTGGTTACGAGCCTTCGGCCGACACCCGCCTGCCTTATCTCCCGTTGATGCCGACCATCGAATGCGTGGATGACAGCCAGTCCACGCGTTACAACGAACTGGTCGACGGAGCGGTCGTCGAAAAGGACTGGAACAGCTCCGAACGGATGCGCCGCTCGGATGAGCTGTACCGCCAAGGCATCGTCATCCAGCACAACACCCCGGCAACTCCCGCTGCCGGCTCGTGCATTTTCTTCCACATCTGGCGCGGCCCCAGTGCACCGACCCGTGGCTGTACGGCCATGGACCCGGCGAACATCGCGCGACTGTTCGACTGGCTGGACCCGGGCAAATCTCCGGTGCTGGTGCAACTGCCCGAAGCGCAGTACGAGCAGTTGCGTGAGCGTTGGAAACTCCCAAAGCGCTAGTCAACGCCGGACCCTGTGGCGAGGGAGCTTGTCGGATCGCCGCACCGTCCCGCTGGGGCGCGAAGCGGCCCTAAAAGATGGGACTGCTACGCAGTCCAGCGGGAGCAAGCTCCCTCGCCACAAATGCTAGTCTCTCCTGGTCGTGTTACCCCCGCTCAACCACCACGCCACTCATCGAAGGCTTGGCCAGCGCGTAATAGATCACCCCCGGTACCAGCAGCCCGACGATCCAGGAAATGTCCACGCCACCCAGTTGCGCAACCATCGGCCCGGAGTAGAAATGGGTGTCGACAAAGGGCAACTGGATCAACACGCCGATCACATAGACACTGATCCCCAGCATGTTCCAGCGACCATAGCGCCCGTTCGGATCGGACAGCGCCGGGATGTCGTAACGCTCCTTGTTGATGAAGTAGTAATCCACCAGGTTGATCGCGCTCCACGGGGTGAAGAACGTCAGCAAGAACAGGATGAAGTACTTGAACGAGTTGAGGAACGAGTACTGCCCCATCAATGCCAGCGCGGTGGACGCCGCGACGATCAGCAGCACAAACAGCATGCGCTGGCGGGCGGTGATTTCCAGGCGACGACGAAAGCCACTGATGATGGTGGCGATGCACATGAAACTGCCGTAGGCGTTGAGGGTGGACACCGTGACCTTGCCGAACACAATGCTCAGGTACAGCAAGGACGCGATCACACCGCTACTGCCCAGGCCGACAATGGTCGCTACTTCGTGCCCGCGGAAATTGGCCCCTGCCAGTGCAGCGGCGAACACCCCCAGCACCATCGAAGTCTGAGCCCCCAACACTGTGCCGAGGCCCACGGCGGTGAAGGTTTTCCAGGACGAAGTCTTGCTCGGCAGGTAGCGCGAGTAGTCCGCCACGTAGGGGCCGAAGGCGATCTGCCAGGACGCCGAAAGCGAAACCGCCAGCAGGAAAGTGCTCCAGGCAAAATGACGATTGTCGAGCAGCAGGCCGATGTCGTTGAGGGTCATCAACCGGGTGAACAGGTAGGCGAAGGCGATGATGCCCAGCACGCTGGCAACCCGCCCGACCAGGTGAATCACCCGATAACCGAAGATCGTCAGGAACGCGATGCACGCCGCGAAAATCAGGATGCCGGTGCTGTCGCTGACACTGATCAATTGCGCGATCGCCTGCCCCGACAGCACTGCGCCAGTGGCGCTGAAACCCAGGTACATCAGGCACACCAGGACAATCGGGATCGCCGCGCCATACACCCCGAACTGCACGCGGCTGGAGATCATCTGCGGTAAGCCAAGCTTTGGCCCCTGCGCCGCGTGCAGCGCCACCACGGCACCGCCGAGCACTTGCCCGATCAGCAGGCCGATCAGCGACCAGAACACATCGCCGCCCAGCACCACGGCCAGGGCGCCGGTGACGATGGCGGTGATTTGCAGGTTGGCGCCGAGCCACAGGGTGAACTGGCTGTAGAGACTGCCGTGACGCTCGGCCTCGGGAATGAAATCGATCGAGCGGGTCTCGATCAGGGGACTGCGTTGCGCACTCATGACGGTGTTTCCTTTGAGGAACTGTTTTTGTTGTCGGAGGTGTACTTAAAAGGTCTTGGTGGCGCTTGCAACGACCGTGGCCGAGCACAGGTCATCATAGCCATACCAGCTGCTGCACTCGCTTTTCGACAAGTCCGTGTCGACGTAGCTCAGGCCCCAGGTCACGCCGACGAAGTCGCGTGTCAGCTTGGCTTCCCACTCGTAGTAAGACTCACGGCTATCGCCATTGGCGGACCAGAACGCGGGGTCTTTCACATCGTTGCGTCCAAAGCGCAGGTCCAGGCCGACTTCAGCCGGCAGATCGATTTTGTAGCCCAGGTAGGTGTAAAGGGTGTCCTGGTCCTCGCCGAAGAAGTTCGGTGTGTCCTTTGAGTAATAGACACCGAGCTTGACGCCATACACATCGACAATGGCGTAGACCTCGCTGAGGTTGAATTCGGAGTTTTTCGGGTAGTCGTACTTGATGTAGCCCAGGTCCAGGCTGATGGCCTCGGTCGCCTGCCAGTAGTAACCCGCGTAGTACTCAAGTTCCTGACGAGTGTCGAAGCCGCCACCGAAATCCACGTTGGAGGTCCAGGCGCCAATGTACAGGCCACTGCTGTGCAGCAGCGTTGCCCCGCCTTGCACGGCCGGATCACCCAGGGTTTGCGAGATGCCACGGGTACGGTAGTCGCTGACCACGCCCAGGGTCATGTCAAGGCTGAAGTCATCGTTGAGGGCCAGGGCGTGGCTGCTCAGGGGGGCCAATGCCAGTGCGGCGAGGGTCAATGCTGAAAGTGCGTTCATACAGTTCTCTTGTTGTTATGGCGTACGGGGAATTTCAGGCATGGCGATGCCAGGCCCCTCGCGCTACGAGGGGCTGGCGGTTTTTTGCGGGTGCCGGGTGTACGCAGGTCAGGACGCGGGGGCGTAGACCTGCTTGCCGGCGAAGAAGGTGTTCAGGACTTTGGTTTCGAACAGGTCGTCATCGCTGACCTTGAACACATCCCGGTCGAGGATGATCAGGTCGGCCTGCTTGCCCGGTGCCAGCGAACCGATCTGCTGATCCAGGCGCAGGGTTTTCGCCGCGTTGATGGTGTAGGCGTAGAACATGGTCTGGCGGTCGATGCTTTCCTTGGCATTGAGTACGCCCAACGGGCCTTTGCGCGTGCTGGCCTGGGCAATGGCGTTGAACGGATTGGCGCTCGACACCGGCCAGTCGCTGCCACCGGCAATCGTCGCGCCGGCGTTATGCAGGGACCGCGCGGGATACTGGTAACCGTAGGCAAAGGCGCTGATGTAGGGCTTGACCAGTTCGACGGTGTAGGTCTCGCCGGTGGCCCACAGCAGTTGCATCGAGGCGATCACGCCCAGTTCCTTGAAGCGTGGAAACTCCTTGGGATTGACCAGTTGCAGGTGCGCGACGCTGTGGGGTACAGGCGTCGGGCTGAGCTTGCGCGCATACGCCACGCCATTGAGCGCTTCGCGCACCGCGCGGTCGCCGACGGCGTGCATATGCACGATCCAGCCGCGTTTTTCCGCCGCCACCACCAGTTCGCCGAAATGCGCCGGGTCGGTCAGCAACTGACCATTTTTATGGCTGTTCTTGAACGGCACGATGACCGCTGCGGTTTGCCCCGGGAATTCGAGAATGCCGTCGACAAACACCTTGATGCCGGGGAAGGTCAGGTTAGGCACGCCGTCGAACTGCTTCATCACCGTGGCGATCACTTCCAGATCGGCGGGTTTGCTTTTCGGGTTGGTGACCATCAGCGCGGCGACGTGGGCACTGAGTTCGCCGTTCTGCGCCAGCGCCTTGTACAGCGGCAGGACGCCGACGGTATCTGCGGTAGCGTGGAAATCGAACAGTGAGTCTTCACTGCCGCCGTTCGCCGCGGCGTCCATCCACGCAGTGATGCCGAATTGGTTGTTGACCCGCACCGCCTCTTTCGCGGCCTTGAGCATGGTCTCCTGGCTGGGCGCGGGAATTTCGCTGCGCACCACGTCCCAGCGTGATTCGGCAAAGTAGCCATTAGGCGTGAAGTCCGCTTCATGGCCGACGTAACCGCGCTCTTTCTCCGGCAAGCTCTTGACCAGTGCAGCGTCGATGTTCAGACGCTTGAGCATCGCGTTGTTGGCCCAACCGGTGTGACCGTCGATGCCGCTGAAGACGATAGGCTGATCGGCCCAGCGCCCCTGATTGAACACCTTGCCCAGTTCACGGCTTTTTTCCCAATAGGCCGAACTGACCCCGGCGACGCTGATCACATCGCCAGCCCGGGCACGCCCGGCCTTGTCCTCTTCAATCAACCACTGCTCAAGTTCGGGCAGTGGTTTGACTTCGTCCAGCAGGTTGGCCTTCATGCTGTCGAACGCCCCCACCACCGGGTGGCTGTGGGTGTCGATCATGCCTGGCATCAACACTTTGCCCGCCAGGTCGATGCGCTGGGTCTTGGCATCGGCCAGGGCATTGATTTCGGCATCGCTGCCCACTTTCAGAATCTTGCCGTCTTGCACCGCAACTGCCTGCACCAGTGCCTGGCCGGGTTCGGCGGTAAAGACTTTGCCGTTGAACAACACCAGGTCAGCGGCGGCCATGGCCTGCACCGACGACAAGGCCAGCGCGGCGGCCAACAGGTTTGGAATCAATCGCATCGGAACGCTCTCTAATTTTTATTGGGCGGATCGGGAAGTAACAGCCTGGGAAACCACGTGCGCCGCAAGCCCCAGGAACGGCGCCTTGGCCCACACGACCTTGCCGCCGACCAGCGTCAGCAGCACGTCATTGCGGCCCAGTTCCTCCTCGGGCACCTGCATGAAGTTCTTGTCGAGCACGATCAGGTCAGCGAACTTGCCGACTTCGACCGAACCCAGCACCGCATCCAGCTTCAGCTGTTGGGCGGCATTGAGGGTGATGCTGCGCAGCACTTCGGCTCGCGACAGCGCCGGATCGGCGTTGAGTCGCCCGGCATACTTCGGTCCATAGCTGTGGGGGTTGGTCGGGTCGCCGGAACGGGTAACGCCGACTTTCAGCGCCAGGAACTCATCGAGGGGATCGACCGGCCAGTCGCTGCCAAACGCCACTCGGCCGCCGGCATGGGCGATGCTGCCCGAAGGTTCCATGCGTTCGAATCGCTCGGCGCCAAGGTGATCGCTGGTACCGTCGACCGTGGACGGTGCCTGCTGCGCCCACTGGAACGACATGGTGGCCGTGACGTCCAGAGCCTTGAAGCGTGGGTAGTCGGCAGGGTCGACCGACTCGGCGTGGGCGATGGCCGGGCGGAAGTCCTGACCGGGCAGTGCCTTGCGCACGTAGGCGACACTGTCCAGTGCGTCCCGCACCGCGCGCTCGCCGGTGGCGTGCAGGTGCGGATCGAAACCGGCCTTGACCGCTTGCAGCAACAGCGGATTGAGCACTTGCGGCGGGAAGTACAGTTCGCCCAGGTTCTTGCCCGGCGTCCACTTCGGCGCCTGTTCGGTGCCGCTGTTGTGCAGATACGGGGTCAACATGGCGCCGGTGTCCGCCGGGGCATTGATGATGCCGTCCATGAACAGTTTGACGTGGCGCATGTTCACGCCCGGCGCGACATGCACTTCGCCCTGGTCGTAGGTGTTGGCCAGGGCCTTGGCCTCGGCGATGGTTTTCACCGGGTCGACGGCAGCGGCGGCCGGGTCCAGCTTGATCGCCAGCAAGGCCCGGGCGGTCAGTTCGCCGGATTTTTGCAGGCGGGTGAAGGCCTTGCCGCTTTCCGGCCCCGACAGGGCATCGAAGAAGCTGGTGATGCCCTGCTGGCGCATGGCGTCGAGGGCCGCACGGGTCTGGTTGAGCTTTTCTGCGTCGGTGGCGGGCGGCACCACGGCGGCCAACGACTCGGCGGCGCCGTCCTCGCAGATGCCGTTCGGGTTGCCGGCGCTGTCGCGTCGGTACTTCCCGTCTTCCGGGTCGGCGGTGTTCTTGTTGATCCCGGCCAGTTCCAGGCCGCGAGAGTTGGTCAGCACGGTGTGGAAGTCGGTGGAGCGCACCTGGATCGGACGCTTGGTCTTGAGCGCGTCCAGGGTCGATTTGTCGGCGTCGCCGTCGAGCCCGGTCATGCCCATGCGATCCCAACTGCCGACTTCCAGCCAGACATCCGGACCCTTGTCCTTCTCGGCATCGAGACAGGCCTGGATGCTCGTCTGAAACTGCGCGCGGGTCATGGTCTGGTATTTCAGGTCGCACAGCGTCATGGCGCGACCGCCATCCCCCGGGTGCATATGCGCATCGACGAAGCCCGGCATCAGCATGCGCCCGGCCAGGTCGATGAGTTGTGTTTGCTTGCCGATGTAACTGTCGACCCCGGCATTGCTGCCGACATAGACGATCTTGCCGCCCGAAATGGCAATGGCCTGCTGCACGGAATTCTGGCCATCGACGGTGTAGACGTAGCCATTGCGCATGACCGTGTCGGCAGGCGTCGCCCCCAATGCCATGCAGGAAAATGCCGTTGTCGACGCAACGGCGATGAACAACCTGGAAAGTCTCAAATGCCTCACCCCTGTTTTTATTGTTTTGAAGCGGCCCGAAGCGACTGCACAAGCCTCTGATAGACAGGGCATACCCTATAGGGCGCGGCGCTCGAATGGACCTCTGCAAATGAGGAGGGGTAAGGCAAATAATTGAAACGACTGGGATTAATCCCGGCGCACGGACTCCGCCAACGCACCCGGCGAACGCAGGGCCGAACCCAGCTCCACCTTGCTTTTCACACCGAGCTGCAAGTAGCAGTTACGCAAATAGGTGCGCACGGTCGCGGGGCTCAGGGCGAGGAGTTTGGCGATCTCTTTGTAGGAATGGCCGGCGGCGAACAGCATCGCTGCGCTGCGTTCCCGTGGTGCCAGGCCATCACCGCCTGACGGCGCATCGAGGGACAGAATGACGTGTTCGGCGTTGGGGCTGAGGGTCAGGGCGCAGCGGCCCAGGCGGATCACGCAGGGGGCTTTGGATAATTGCGCGATCACCTCAGGTGGCAGCGTGGAACCGCTCCAGCCGGGCAGTTCGCGCTGGATGGCAACACACAACCTGGCCCCCACATAGAGCAGACTGCCGTCCATACGCGCGATGCCAAAATCACTCGCGCCGTTTTCGCTGTCGAAGCGAATCATGTCCTGCACTTGAAACCGCCACAGCTGGAACAGGTGATCGCAGAACGCCAAAAACAGCTCGGCTTCGTTCTCCTCGAACGCCTGTTCATCCTGACCACGGTAGAGGCAGACGAAAAACATCAGGCCGCTTTCGGGCAATTCGTAGGTGATGCTCATCAAGTGATAGAGATCGAAGCGCCGGGCGAAATCATTGACTGCCTCGCAAGGGTCGTTGAAACCCTTGTCGCACACCACCTCACCGGGACGATTGAGCGTGGCGTAGGAGAACTGATCGTTGGCCGCCACCGGATGCCATTCACAGGCAAAGGATTCAGGAAGATTGATGCTGCCATGCATCCAGCTTTGCATGGGCACATCAGGACCTGGCGCAGACATTTCGCCCCACCAGGCAGAGGCGAAGGGCACCAGTTGACCGAATGCCTGCAGGCCATCGGCGATGAATCGCGACGCCCCGCTCTCCCGCGCCAGCCGGCCAAGGTGCAGTACGCAATGATTGAACGCCTTGAGCGTGACCATCGTTGCGTCACCGTCGACTTTATTTCCCTCCCCCATCATTGCGATCCCGTTCACTGCATGGCCTTTGGTTTCGACGATGCCATAGGCCCGTGACGGGCGTCCAGCGCGCAATGACATCAACGGTTACAAAGCGCTGTGCAACCCGTACAGCTGTGGCCTGCGGTCCTGATGCAGGTCGTTGCGGGCGCTGATGCGCTTGTTGCGTGCTTCGGCGAGGTTCAGGGTGGCCAGCAACATCTGCTCGCCGCCCTGCTCCGCCGGCCCGGCCAAGGGGTAACCGTCAGCATCGACGATGACCGACCCTTGCACCCAGCCGACGCCACGCTCATGGCCATAGCGATCGCATGCTGCAATGAACATGCGGTTCACCGAGGCATTGGCCTGCACCCGCAGCACTTCGGCCGGGCGCTCGGTTTGCGGCCGCGGACCGTCGGGCCAGTTGACCGGCGCGCACAACAGATCGGCACCGGCCAGCGCCGCAAGACGCACCCACTCAGGGAATTCCAGGTCGTAGCAGATCAGCATGCCGAGCCGTCCATGTACCGTTTCGATTACCGGCGGCGGCGCATCGCCGGCGGTGAAGATGTCCTTTTCGGCATCCCACAGATGCGCCTTGCGGTACACCGCGCGCAGACCCTGGGCGTCGATCATCGCCGCGCTGTTGGCCAGCTCATCGCCGGGCAGGCGTTCGCAGAAGCCGCCGACGATCACCAGGTTCAGCTCACGGGCCAGGACCTGCCACAGCTGCAAGGTTGGACCGTCAATGCTTTCCGCCAGGCTCAGCGCTTCGTCGCGGTCGGCAAACAGATAGCCGCTCTGCACCAGTTCGGGCAACACCACGACCTGCGCCCCCTGAAAGGCCGCCTGGCGAATCGCGCGCTCGGTGAGTGTGCGGTTGTAGGCCAGGTCACCTATTTTCGGTGCCAGTTGGCAGCAAGCGACCACGGTATTTTTTGCGCTGTTCAACGCCCTGCCTCCGCAGATGAATGGGTCATGGCGACGATGTCGCTCTCGCTCAGTGCGTCGATAACCCGGCGTTCAGCGGCCAGATCAATCGAGCGACTGAGCAGGTAATAGGTCAGCCCCGACACCACCAGGCCCACGAGCCAGGCGATGTCCACGCCTTCCAGCACTCGCGCCAGCGGGCCGACAAACACCTCTTTACCGGCGGCGGCATCGAAGATGTAGAAGAACGGCACCATCGCGGCGAAACCGATCAGGTACGAAACGATGCCGCGAAATTGCCAGGCGCCGTAGATGCCCTTCGGCGTGAAGAAATGCGGGATCGCATAGCGGCCCTTGCGCACGAAGAAGTAGTCCACCAGGTTGACGGCGGTCCACGGCACGAGGAAGTACAGCAATAGCACCAGGAAGGTGTTCAACAGCGCGATGCCGTCACCTTTGATCGACAGCACGCAGGTCAACAGGATCACGCTGATCACACTGATCGACAGCACGCGGGCACGGGGTGTCGGGGTGATTTTCTTGATCGAGTCGACACCGGTCAGCAGTGTCAGCATGGCGCTGTAGGTGTTGAGCGCGATGATCGGCAGGAAGCCCGCCACCGAGACGATCACCAGCAGATTGCCCAACCCCGGCACCATGGATGAACCGACCTGATTCAACGCCACCAGTGCATCCGCTGCTTTCAACTGCTGTGCCAGCCAGGCGCCGAGGCCGATCATCCAGCTGCCGGACAACGAGGCACCGATGAACACCGCTGCGATCAGTTTCACCCGGCTGGTGTTTTTCGGCAGGTAACGGGAATAGTCGGACACGTAGGGCGCATAGGAAATGTTGTAGCTGGCACCGATGGCAAACAGCGTGGCGAAGGCCACCCAGTTGAAGCCCAAGTCGGCCGCTGGCGTGATGCCTTCCTGGCCCGCGCCGCACATCAGGGCGATGGTCACCAGGGCGTACAGCGGCAAGGTCGCCAGCAAGGCCCACTTGAACGCCTTGTGCATCAGGTCGTGGCCGTAGATCGACAACAGCGCACCGATCAGTACCACGGTGACGGCGACGATGGTCGGGTCGATGCCGAACACATGTTCAAGGCCGTTCATGATCAGCGAGATATTCACTACGTTGAATCCGACGAACACGAACATCGTCGCCATCAATGCCAGGATCACCCCGCGATAGCCGAACTGGGCGCGGGACTGGATCATCTGCGGCAGGCCCATTTCCGGGCCCTGGGAGCCGTGGAACGCCATGAAAATGGTGCCGAACATAATGCCCAGAGCACCGGCGAGCATGGTCCACAGTGCGGACAAGCCCAGGCTCGGGCCGACAAAGCCGATGGAGATGGTGAAGAAGTGGAAGTTGCCCAGGAACCAGAAAGGCCCCTGGCTGCCGAGTTTGGCGTGGCGTTCGTTTTCCGGGATGTAGTCGATGGAGTGGCCTTCGATAGCCAATCCGCCGCTCGCCTCGGCGGCGTGCGCAGACACTGGGGAACCTGACATACGATTGTTCCTATGCTGTTGTTTGTTGTTTTTGTGGGTACAGCGCTCGCTACGACGTCCAGTTCAGGTGAAACTCCATAAAAAGCTGACGATGACGCTGGTTTCACGGCAATGTAGGGCGTGGGTTCGGGCAGTAAAATATCGCAGGCACACTGTTTACATAGATAACCATCTATGTAGGCGAGAATCGGGAGCCCCCCATGCTGGGAACTGTAACGGAGCTGGATCTGCGCCTGATCCGGGTATTTCTGACCGTCGTCGAGGCGGGCGGCATTTCGGCGGCTCAAACCGCCCTCAACACCACACAACCGACGATCAGCGCGCAGTTGGCGACGCTGGAAGCCCGGGTCGGGTTCCGCTTGTGCGAACGCGGGCGCAGCGGGTTTTCCGTAACGCCCAAAGGCATGCAGTTCATCGAGGCGGCCCGACGCTTGCTCGCGGCGGCCGAAGGATTCCGGGTCGAGGTGCAGCACATCAACCGCAAAGTCTCGGGCAGCATCAACATCGGCCTGCTGGGGCAAATCGATCCGGTGGCGAACAAGAAAATCGGCCAGGCCATTGCCCGTTTGCGCGCGCGGCACGAGGGGCTGTACTTCCACTTCACCGAACTGTCGTCGTCGCTGCTGGAAGAAAAAATCATCAACGGCCATATCGACCTGGCCATCGGTTACTTCTGGCATCGCTTGCCCGGCATCGATTATTTCCCGCTGTTCCCGGAAACCCAGATCGCCTACTGCGCGCCCTCGCATCCGTTGTTCGGGCAAGTCGGCGCACTGACCCGGGAAGATGTCAGCGGGTACGACTGGGTCTGGCCGAGCCATCCGCTGCCGGAAATGCCGGCCCCCACGTCCATCGAGCGCCTGACCGTGCTCACCGACAGCATGGACGGCGCGGCCCTGCTGATCCTGTCCGGCCAGCACCTGGGGTTTCTGCCGCAGCACTACGCGACCCGCCATGAACAGCTGGGCCAGTTACACCCGCTGAATCCGGATCTGTTGCGCTATGAGGTCAGCTTTCATGCGGCGGTGCGGCATTCGTCTCGCCAGCGCGATCTGGTGAGTGCGTTCCTGAATGAGCTGATCGAGATTTTCGAAGCGGTGTAGGTCCCGTGGGAGCGGGTGTACGCAAAACCTGCAAGCGACCGAAATCACTGTGGGAGCGGGCTTGCTCGCGAAAGCGGTGTATCAGTCAACATCAATATTGACTGTAGCGACGCTTTCGCGAGCAAGCCCGCTCCCACAGGGAAATGTGGTGGGTTCAGAAGTGAATGTCCTTGGCCGGTATCACATCGATCCGCGCCACGGAACCGGTCAGGCGCTTCAGGTCCTTGTTGTGCTCGGCGATGATGTCTTCGGCGGTCAGGTTGCCGTTGTCGACGGTGGAATGCGCATCGCCCGCCAGCACCACGTCGTAGCCCAGTTTCAGGGCCTGGCGCACGGTGGCGTTGACGCAATAGTCAGTCTGCAGGCCGCAGATGACCAGGCGCTCGAAGTCCTCTTTCGGCAACAGTTTTTGCAGGTTGGTCTGGTAGAACGAATCCCCGGTGGTCTTGCGCACGCGGTGGTCCGTGGGTGAGGTTTCCAGCCCTTCGGCCAGTTGCCAGCCGGCAGCGCCATGGGCCAGCGGGCTGCCCGACTCTTCGTGCTGGATCAGCACCACCGGCACTCCCGTCTTGCGCGCCCGAGCAGACAGGTCATTGATGGTGTTGATGACCCGTCCAATCTCGAAGCACTCATACTCACCGGAACACAAAGCCTGTTGGACGTCGATGATTAACAGTGCAGTGGCCATGATTTCCTTCCTTGAATTGTCGAGGGTTCAGGGGACGAACATAAGCCCGTCCCCCTCCGGACACAACCCTCAATAGCCCAGCGACAACCCGGTGTTACGCCGTGGGTCGTTCGCCCCGTAGAATCGGTTCTTGCCTACCGGCTTGCCACCCAGGGATGGTGCGCCGACCAGGATCGCCGCCAGGTGGTTGGCATCCTGTGGACCGGCGAACTTGTGGCCCCAGCTTTCGAGGATTTTCACCGTATCCGGGCTGGTGGTGAAGGCTTCCAGGTTGGTTTCCTCCGGCAACCACTGCTGGTGGAAACGCGGTGCATCCACCGCTTCCTGGATGTTCATGCCGTAGTCGATCACGTTGAGCATGGTCAGCAAGGTCGCGGTGATGATGCGGCTGCCGCCCGGCGTACCGACCACCATCACCACTTTGCCGTCCTTGGTGACGATGGTCGGGCTCATGGACGACAGCGGCGCCTTGCCGGGCGCGATGGCGTTGGCCTCGCCCTGCACCAGACCGTACATGTTCGGTACGCCGATCTTCGAAGTGAAGTCGTCCATTTCATCGTTGAGGATGACCCCGGTCTTGCTCGCCATCACGCCGGCACCGAACCAGTCGTTGAGGGTGTAGGTCACCGACACCGCGTTGCCCCACTTGTCGACGATGGAGTAATGGGTGGTGTTGTTGCCTTCATGGGGCGCTACACCGGGTTTGAGCTCGCTGGATACCGCGGCTTTTTGTGGCTTGATCGCGTCGCGCAGCTTGGTCGCGTAGTTTTTATCCAGCAGGTGGGCAATCGGGTTCTTCACGAAGTCCGGGTCGCCCAGGTAGCTGTTGCGGTCCACATAGGCGTGGCGCATCGCCTCGATCTGATAGTGCATGCCCTGGGCCGAGTGATAGCCCAGGTCCTTCATCGGATAACCTTCGAGGATGTTCATGATCTCGCAGATCACCACGCCGCCGGAGCTCGGTGGCGGTGCGGAAACCACGTGGTAGCCACGGTAGTCGCACTCGATGGGCGCCAGTTCACGGGTCTTGTATTTGTCGAGGTCAGCCTGGGTGATGATGCCCTTGTTGGCCTGGCTGGAGGTGACAATGGCGTCGGCCACCCAGCCTTTATAGAAACCGTCGGTGCCTTTCTCGGAGATCTCCCGCAAGGTCTTGCTCAGGTCCTTTTGCACCAGTTTCTGGCCGACTTGCATCGGCTCGCCGTTGCTCAAGAAGATCGCGCCGGAATCCTTGATGTCCTTCTTGAACATGTC
This sequence comes from Pseudomonas sp. GW821-FHT02A08, assembly GCF_059422045.1. NCBI lineage: Bacteria > Pseudomonadati > Pseudomonadota > Gammaproteobacteria > Pseudomonadales > Pseudomonadaceae > Pseudomonas > Pseudomonas sp. GW821-FHT02A08. Next base: position 26,515 of record NZ_JBWKWD010000030.1, on the reverse strand, counting down.
AGTGGCGTAGTCCAGCAGATCGACATCACCCTGTTCCAGCACGAAACCGTCTTCGGCCAGCTTGATGGCCGGGGCGATGATTTCCTTGCGCGGTTTGGTGCCGTACTTGGACAGCGCCAGTTCCATGCCCGAAACGGTGCCCGGCACACCCACGGCCAGGTGGCCACGGGTACTCAGATCGGGAACGACGTTGCCCTCCTTGTCCAGGTACATGTTGGCGGTGGCGGCCAGCGGCGCTTTTTCACGGAAGTCGAGGAAGGTCTTGCGCCCGTCCGCCAGCTGAATGGTCATGAAACCACCACCGCCGAGATTGCCTGCCGCGGGGTACACCACCGCCAGCGCATAGCCGACCGCGACCGCCGCATCCACGGCGTTGCCGCCGTTCTTGAGCACATCCACGCCCACATGGCTGGCCAGGTGCTGGGCCGTGACCACCATGCCGTTTTCCCCGGTAGCCGGGGCCACGGAGGCGGCATGGGCGGTCAGGCAGCTGAGCGCCAACGAGGTCGCAATCAGCGATTTGGCAAAAGGTTCGTACTTCATGAGTCGGTCTCTTCTTGTCATTAAACAGGGGAACGTTTCAAAAGCCGTTGCCAAGTATGGTCGGGATTACGGTTTGCGCCTCCCCGTCGAGACAGTATCCTTAACGCCTGTTCAGCAATTTTGCGCGAGCCCTGGCATGACCTATACCTGCACCACCGTGGCTTCACCCGTGGGCCAGTTGAAGCTGGTCGCGAACGGTTCACGACTGGCGGCCATCCTCTGGGAAAAGGACAAACCCGGCCGGGTGCGCCTGGGGCCGATGAGCGAAGCGCCGGACAATCCGATTCTGGTGCGCACGGCAGCGCAATTGCGCGAATATTTTTCCGGCACCCGCAATCGCTTCGAACTGGATCTGGATTTTGCCGGCACGGAATTTCAGAAGAAGGTCTGGGCAGCGCTGCTGACCATCCCGTTCGGCGAGACCCGCAGCTACAGCCAGATCGCCGAACAGATCGGCAACCCGGCGGCGGTCAGGGCGGTGGGTGCGGCGAATGGCAAAAACCCGATTTCGATCGTGGCGCCGTGTCACCGGGTGATTGGCGCGTCGGGCAAGCTCACCGGATTTGCCGGTGGGCTTGAGGCGAAGGCGTTGTTGCTGACGCTGGAGGGCGGGCAATGGCCCGGCACCGCGCGCCTGCCAGGCTTTTGATCATGCTTGGGCGAAGAGGTTTTTCATCGCCGCATACTGCAACAGCATGATGGTCTTGGCGTCGCAGATTTCGCCGCGATAGAACGCTTCGAGCGCGTCGTCGAACGCCCACTCCAGCACTTCCAGCTCTTCGGTTTCCGCCTCCAGCCCGCCACCGTCGCTGACTTTCGACTTCGCGTCGTATTCGGCAATGAAGAAGTGCAGTTTTTCCGTCACCGAGCCGGGGCTCATGTACGCCTCGAACACCTTCTGCACATGGTGCACGCGGTAACCCGTCTCTTCCTCCGCTTCATCGCGGATACGGTCTTCTGGCGCCGCGCCTTCCAGCAGCCCCGCCGCCACTTCGATCAACAGCCCGTCGTGGCCGTTGACGAACACCGGCAGGCGAAATTGCCGGGTCAGTACCACGGTTTTCTTTTCGCGGTTGTACAACAGAATCGCCGCGCCATTGCCACGGTCGTAGACCTCCCGGACCTGGCGTTGCCACTCGCCGTTGTTGCGCTGGTAATCGAAGGTGATTTTCTTGAGCAGGTACCAGTCGTGGGACAACACCTGAGACTCAAGGATGTTGACTCGCTCGGCTGTGTTCGACATGACAACGCGTCCTGTTATTTGTCTGAGGGTCCACATGTTAAGTCAAAACGGACAGCCCTTGCCCCCCCTCAGGCAAGTTGCGCGTTGGCGACGGTTCAACTTGTCCGGGGGATGGAACAATCGCTGCAACCGGGATAGGCTGCGGCTTCAATGCCATATGGATATAGCCATGAACCTGCGTATCGAACTGTCGCAAAACCCCACGGAAGAACAACGCCAGGCCATCCTCAAACCCTTGCGCGCCTACAACGGCTCGAAGGCCGAAGGTAACGTGCCTGAGCACATCGCCCTGCTGGTGCGCGACGACAACGACGAGATCCTCGGCGGCCTGCATGGCCGATTGTTTTACCAGTGGTTGTACATCGACTTGCTGGTGGTGCCGGAACAGGCTCGGGGACAGGGCCTGGGTTCGAAACTGATGCAGATGGCCGAAGACCTGGCGCGGGAGCGGCGCTGTGTCGGATTGTGGCTCGACACCTTTGAATTCCAGGCCCCGGAGTTCTACAAGAAATGCGGCTACAGCGAGATCGGACACATTGCCGATTACCCGCCGGGCCACAGGCACTTCTTCTTCCAGAAGCGCCTGAGCTACTGACCAGCACACAAAACCAATGTGGGAGCGGCGGTGCGGCGATCCGACTTGCTCGCGAAGGTGGCCCGCCAGTCAATATTGATGTCGACTGATCCACCGCTTTCGCGAGCAAGTCGGATCGCCGCACCGCCGCTCCCACAAGGGTACTGCGTTAATTCATCACTTCTTACAGACAAGTCGCCAACGCCGCCAACCGGCGTTTGGCCACGAAATCGTCCTTCTGTGCGTAGTAGCTCAACACCGTGCCCGAGGCATCGGTGGTCACGTCGACGAAGGACTCCGCCGAACGGGTGTAAACGGTCGTGCCGCCCTTCTCCCCTGGTTGCAGATAGGCAGCGGCATCGACGCCGAACACGGCCTCGTCCTGCCAGGAAAACTGCACGCACTGGGCGACGTCTTTTCCCGGTTTTTCCGAGTTCAGGGTCTTGTACGGGGCCTTGGTGCGGGCGTCGTTCATCACCGAGCCGGCGCATCCGGCCAGCAACGTCACGGCCAGCGCCGCCATCAGAATTCGCATTGCATTCACTCATCGGGAAAAAGCGGACTTTATCACCCCGGCAGCCCGTATCGTTCTGCTTTACTGCATTTATACCGCGACAGCGCACATCGATTCGCGCACCCTGTCGCGCCAATAACGCCCCATCGCACCCCTGACTGGAAATCTGATGACACCTAATGCCGAGTTCTACAAACCGAGCACTGAATATGCCGACAAGCTGATCAGCCAGATCGGTCAGACCCCTTCCTGGATTGCCAAGCGAATCGGCGTCACCGACAAGCGGATTCGCTACATCCTCGACGGCGAAAGAACCGTCAAAGGCGAAACCACGCCGATCCAGATGACCTACACCGAACAGTTTGCCCTCGAATGCCTGGCGGCAGCGGCCAAGGCCGGCAAGAAGCAATCCTCGTAATCCGTTCTCAAGGAGCGACCATGGCGGCAACCGAACTGCAGCATGAGCAAGCACTCAAGAGGTTTCTCGATGAGCGCCCCGAGTTGCGCGAAGAACTCGACCACCTCAACCCGCTGTTGGCCCAGGCCAAGGGTGAAACGGCGGCTCAGTATCGCGAGGAGCGACTGCACGAAGCGTTTGAAGCTGAAGCAGAACGCCAGCAGTTGTTCGCCTGGGAACTGACGTTGCAGTTAACCACCGCCACGCCCCGGGACTACGAAGCGCAGCGCCTGGAAGTGCACCGGGAAGTGGCGGAAATGGCCGGCATGGACTGGCTGGAATATTGCGAGTTGAATGGGATAAAACCCTAAGCACTGTTCAAGGATGCCGTCGCCGATGCTACCCAACACCGCCAGGACCCACGCCAGCCCCGGTCACTTGCACACACAGAAATGGCGCGGGCGCATAGGCCTGAGCCTGGTGGCCATGCTCTCGGTACTCGCCGGCATGACCGACGCCATCGGCTTCATGGCCAGCGGCGACTTCGTCTCGTTCATGAGCGGCAATACCACCCGGATGGCGGTCGCCATCAGTGCCGGCGACCTTGGGTTGACCCTGCGCCTGGTGATCCTCGTCGTCACCTTCATCGCCGGCAACGCGCTGGGCATTATCGTCAGCCGCCTGGGCAGGCGCCGGACCCTGCCCTTGTTGCTGTGCATTGCCGCCCTGCTGTGCGCCGCCGCGGCCTGGCCCTATGACGCGCAACTGTCGGCCCTGCTGGCGGCGATCATCGCAATGGGCATGCTCAACGCCGCGGTGGAAGAAGTGAACGGCCTGCCGGTTGGCCTGACCTACGTCACCGGTGCCCTGTCGCGTTTCGGCCGCGGGCTGGGCCGCTGGATGCTCGGCGAACGCCGCAGCGGCTGGCGCGTGCAACTGATTCCCTGGACCGGCATGTTCGCCGGCGCGGTACTCGGTGCCGTGCTGGAACATCACCTGGGGCTCAAGGCGTTGTATGCCAGTGGCCTGCTGGCGACCGGGCTCGGGGTATTGTCGTTGAAGATCCCGCGGCGTTGGCAGTTGGGGTATATGCCGCGCTGAGTCTTGTGTTGGCTGTGCGGGCCTCTTCGCGAGCAAGCCCGCTCCCACAGTGATCTCCAGTGTTCACACGATCAATGTGGGAGCGGGCTTGCTCGCGAAGAGGCCAGAGCAGACAACATCCATTTAGCCGCCCCGCCGATAAAGCTTTATCATGGCCGCAGTTTCGCTGATCGAGTGCACCATGAAGTTCGCCATCGCCGTGTTTTGCGCCGCCCACGCGCCCTCCTCGCGCCGCGCCCTGCTGTTCGCCCAGGCCGCGCTCGCCGACGGGCACGAGATTGTCCGGCTGTTTTTCTATCAGGACGGTGTCTACAACGCGTCCGCCAGCGTGGTCACGCCCCAGGATGAACTGGATTTGCCCAAACAATGGCGCACCTTTGTCAGCGACCATCAACTTGATGGCGTGGTGTGCATTGCCGCCGCCCTGCGTCGTGGCGTGTTGAACGAAGAAGAAGCCAGGCGCTATCAGCGCGAGGCGGTAGCCGTCGGTGCGCCGTGGGAGTTGTCCGGCCTCGGCCAATTGCATGACGCCGCGCAGGGTGCCGACCGTCTGATCTGTTTCGGAGGCGCATGACATGGCCAAATCCATATTGATCATCAGCCGCCAGTCGCCATGGTCCGGCCCTGGCGCACGGGAAGCGCTGGATATCGTGCTGGCCGGGGGCGCCTTCGATCTGCCGATCGGCCTGTTGTTTCTCGATGACGGCGTGTTCCAGTTGGCCGCCGGTCAGAACGCCAAGGCCCTGCAACAGAAAGACCTGAGCGCCAACCTGCAAGCCCTGCCGATGTTCGGTGTCGAGGAGCTGTTCGCCTGTGGCGACAGTATCGCCCAGCGAGGCCTGGACCCCAGCGGCCTGTCGCTGCAAGAAGCACAGGTGTTGGCCGCCCACGAAATCACCGCTCTCATTGACCGTTACGACCAGGTGATCACCCTCTGATGTCGACTTTGCATGTGTTGTCTCATTCCCCGTTCGGCGACGAACGCCTGACCAGTTGCCTGCGCGTGATCGGCGCCAACGACGGTTTGCTGCTATCCGGTGATGCCGCCTATGCGTTGCAGCCAGGCACCGCGCCATTCACGACGCTCAGCGCACGCGGCCTGAAACTGTTCGTGCTGGCCGAAGATGCCCAGGCCCGCGCGCTTGCGGTTCCAGACTGGGCCAAAGCCATCGATTACCCGGCCTTCGTCGAACTGTCGATCCACTACGACAAGGTCAACAGCTGGCTATGAAAGCATTGACGGTCGGCGCACGCGCCATCGAACTGGACAAGGACGGTTTCCTGGTCGAACTGAATGACTGGTCAGCCGATGTGGCCAGTGCCCTGGCGGCTGCCGAAGACATCGAGTTGACGCCTGAACACTGGGAAGTCCTCGAACTGCTGCGCAGTTTCTACGCCGAATTCCAGCTGTCACCGGCCACCCGCCCGTTGATCAAGTACACCGCCCTGAAACTCGGCCCGGAAAAAGGCAACAGCCTGCACCTGAACCGCCTGTTCAAAGGCACTCCCGCCAAACTCGCCGCGAAACTGGCGGGCCTGCCCAAACCGACGAATTGCTTATGACCGACTACCCAGCACTGACACTCGAAACGCCCGCCGAGCATCCGTTCGCCCAGTTCGTGCGGATACTCGGCAAAGGCAAGCGCGGCGCCCGTGACCTGACCCGGGTCGAAGCCCGCGAAGCCATGGGCATGGTGCTCGATGAAAAGGTCGAGCAAACCCAGCTCGGCGCATTCCTGATGCTGTTGCGGCACAAGGAAGAAAGCGCGCAAGAGATGGCGGGCTTCACCGAAGCCTTGCGCGAACGCCTGAATCCTCCGGCACTGGCGGTGGATCTGGACTGGCCGACCTATGCCGGCAAGAAGCGGCACTTGCCTTGGTATTTACTGGCGGCCAAGTGCCTGGCGCAAAACGGCGTGCGGATTTTCATGCACGGTGGCGGCGCCCACACGGCCGGTCGCTTGTACAGCGAGCAACTGCTGGGCGATTTGAACATCCCGCTGTGCCGCAACTGGCAACAGGTGGGTTCGGCGCTGGATAACGGCGGCCTGGCCTTCATGCCATTGATGGACTGGGCACCACAGCTGCAACGCATGATCGACCTGCGCAACACCCTGGGCCTGCGTTCGCCGATCCACTCCCTGGCGCGGATTCTCAATCCGCTGGGCGCCCGTTGCGGCCTGCAGAGCATTTTCCACCCGGGCTATCAGGCGGTGCATCGCGATGCCAGCGGCCTGCTGGGTGACACCACCATTGTCGTCAAAGGCGATGGCGGCGAGATCGAGATCAACCCGGACGCCGACAGCCACCTGTACGGCACCACCGGGGGCGAGAGCTGGGACGAGGAATGGCCGCAGTTGTCGGCGCAGCGTCACGTCAAACCGGCCTCGCTTGAGCCTGAACATTTGAAAGCGGTCTGGCGTGGCGATGTGGTCGACAGCTACCCGCAAATGGCCCTGATCTCGACCATGGCCCTGGCCCTGCGCGGCCTGGGACAGAGCCGCGAACAGGCCTTCGAAACCGCTGAAAAATACTGGGCCGCGCGGGACAAATCGATTTAATCGATCATTTGCGCCCGAACTTTGCGCTTTTTGTTCGAACTCATCGGAATAGACTCGACTCCATCGATTACGGGTTTCGGGAGTCTTGAACATGGGTTTGTTAGTGGATGGCCGCTGGCAGGACAAGTGGTACGAAAGCAGCAAGGACGGCGCGTTCCAGCGTGAACAGGCGCAGCGTCGCAACTGGTTGACCGCTGACGGCAAGCCGGGACCGACCGGCGTCGGCGGTTTTGCGGCCGAGCCCGGGCGCTATCACCTGTACGTGTCCCTGGCCTGTCCGTGGGCCCATCGCACGCTGATCCTGCGTAAACTCAAAGGCCTGGAAAATCTGATCGACGTTTCGGTGGTCAGCTGGTTGATGCTGGAAAACGGCTGGACCTTCGACCAGCCCCTCGGTTCGACCGGCGACAAGCTCGATCACTTCGACTACATGCACCAGCGCTACACCGCCGACACCACCGACTACACCGGCCGCGTCACCGTACCGGTGCTGTGGGACAAACAGCACAAGCGCATCGTCAACAATGAATCATCGGAAATCATCCGCATGTTCAATGGCGCCTTCGACGATCTGACCGGTAACGACCTGGACTTCTACCCGGCGCCGCTGCGCGGTGAGATCGATGCGTTGAACGAGCGGATTTATCCGGCGGTGAACAATGGCGTGTACCGCGCCGGATTTGCCACCTCGCAACAGGCTTATGAACAAGCCTTCGATGAGGTGTTTGCCGAACTGGACCGCCTGGAACTGCTGCTGGGCGCCAACCGCTATCTGGCTGGCGAGTACCTGACCGAAGCGGACATTCGCCTGTTCACCACGCTGATTCGCTTCGATGCGGTGTACTACGGGCACTTCAAGTGCAACCTGCGGCGGATCGCGGATTATCCGAACCTGTCGAACTGGCTGCGGGAGATTTATCAGTGGCCGGGGATCGCCGAGACGGTGGATTTTGAACACATCAAGAACCACTACTACGCCAGTCATCGCACCATCAACCCGACAGGTGTGGTGCCGAAAGGCCCGGCGCAGGACTTTACCGTGGCCCATGATCGGGAGCGGTTGAGCGGGAAAGGGGTTTGGCGCAAGGCCTGAGTATGATCTGAGTTTTGCGGTGAATGAGAGGGCCTCTTCGCGAGCAAGCCCGCTCCCACAGGGGATTTGTGAACGACACAAATCGAATGTGGGAGCGGGCTTGCTCGCGAATGGGGTCGACTCGGTCTCTAGACCTGCCCCTGAGCCCCTTCAAACCACGCCAGTTTCTCGCGCAGTTGCACCACTTCACCGACGATCACCAGTGTCGGCGCATGCACTTCATGCTCCGCCACCAGGCGTGGCAGGTCCGCCAGGGTGCCGGTAAACACGCGCTGGTTGACCGTGGTGCCCTGCTGGATCAGTGCCGCCGGGGTATCGGCGGCGCGGCCATGCTTGATCAACTGCTCGCAGATGATCGGCAAGCCCACCAGCCCCATGTAGAACACCAGAGTTTGCGCCGGGGCCACCAGATCGGCCCATGGCAAATCGGTTGAGCCGTCCTTCAGGTGCCCGGTGACAAAGCGTACCGACTGCGCATAATCGCGGTGGGTCAGCGGAATCCCGGCATAGGCCGCGCACCCGCTGGCCGCCGTGATCCCCGGCACGACCTGGAACGGGATGCCATGGGCCGCCAGTTCTTCGATCTCCTCACCCCCTCGACCGAAGATGAACGGATCGCCGCCCTTCAATCGCACCACGCGCTTGCCTTGCTTGGCCAGGTCCACCAACTGCTGGTTGATCTGATCCTGCGGCACCGCGTGATCGGCTCGGCGCTTGCCGACGTAGACCCGCTCGGCGTCACGACGGCACAGTTCGAGAATCGCCGGTGCCACCAAACGGTCGTAAAGCACCACGTCGGCTTGCTGCATCAGACGCAATGCCTTGAACGTCAGCAGGTCCGGATCACCTGGCCCTGCGCCCACCAGATAGACCTCACCGGTCGCCACCGGCGCTTCACCGTCGATTTTCGCCTGGAGCAACCGCTCGGCTTCACCGCCCTGCCCGGCCAGTTGGCGGTCGGCAATCGGTCCCTGGAAAACATCTTCCCAGAACGCCCGACGCTGCTGCACATCCGGAAACAGGCCTTTGACCTGATGGCGAAAACGCGCAGCCAGCCCGGCCAGGTGACCGTAGGTGGAAGGAATCCAGGTTTCGATCCTGGCGCGGATCAAACGCGCCAGCACCGGCGCATCGCCGCCGCTGGACACGGCAATGATCAACGGAGAACGGTCGACGATGGCCGGGAAGATCACGCTGCACAGGGCTGGCGCGTCCACCACGTTGACCGGCACGCAACGCCGATGGGCATCGGCGGAGACTTGTGCGTTCAGCGTTTCGTCGTCGGTGGCGGCAATGATCAGCCCGCAACCGTCCAGATCCGCCTCGGCATAGCCACGTAACAGGCACTCGCCACCGCTGCCGGCAACCAGTTCGCGCAGTTGCGCTTCGATTTCAGGTGCAACCACCCGCAGCAGCGCACCGGCATCGGCCAGCAGGCGGGATTTGCGCAAGGCAATCTCCCCCCCGCCGACGACCAACACACGACTGCCGCGAAGGTTGTGAAACAGCGGCAGATATTTCATTTAGCCGATGACCTCAAGGCCACCCATGTACGGCTTGAGGACTTCAGGCACGCGGATCGAACCGTCGGCCTGCTGATAGTTCTCGAGCACCGCCACCAGGGTGCGACCCACTGCAAGACCGGAACCGTTCAGGGTGTGCACCAATTCCGGCTTGCCGGTTTCCGGGTTGCGGAAACGCGCCTGCATGCGGCGGGCCTGGAAGTCGCCACAGTTGGAGCACGACGAGATTTCGCGGTACTTGTCCTGGCTCGGGATCCAAACTTCCAGGTCGTAGGTCTTGACCGCGCTGAAGCCCATGTCGCCGGTGCACAGCGCCAGGGTGCGGTAAGGCAGTTCCAGCAGTTGCAGGACTTTCTCGGCGTTGGCGGTCAGGCCTTCCAGCGCTTCCATGGATTTCGACGGCTCGACGATCTGCACCATCTCGACCTTGTCGAACTGGTGCTGACGGATCATGCCGCGGGTGTCGCGGCCCGATGCACCGGCTTCACTGCGAAAGCACGGCGTGTGGGCGACGAACTTGATCGGCAACAGTTTCGAATCAACGATTTCGCCGGCGACGATGTTGGTCAGCGACACTTCGGCGGTCGGGATCAGGTACAGGTCGGCTTCGCCTTCGCGTGCGATCTTGAACAGGTCTTCTTCGAACTTCGGCAACTGGCCGGTGCCTTGCAGCGCGGGAGCCTGAACCAGGTAAGGCGTGTAGGCCTCTTCGTAGCCATGCTCGGTGACGTGCAGGTTGATCATGAACTGCGCCAGGGCGCGATGCAGACGGGCAATCGGGCCACGCAGCAGGGCGAAACGGGCACCGGACAGCTTGGCGGCGGTTTCGAAGTCCAGCCAGCCGAATTTCTCGCCCAGGGCGACGTGGTCCTGAACCGGGAAATCGAAGGCCTTCGGGGTGCCCCAGCGGCGCACTTCGACGTTGCCGTCTTCGTCTTCGCCGACCGGTACCGACTCATGCGGCAAGTTGGGGATACCCAGCAGGATAGAGTCCAGATCGGTCTGGATCGCGTCCAGTTCGACTTTACCGGCGCTCAATTCGCCCGCCATGCGCTCGACGTCCGCCATCAGCGGCGCGATGTCTTCGCCGCGCTGCTTGGCCTGACCGATGGATTTGGAGCGCGCATTACGTTCAGCCTGCAGTGCTTCGGTGCGGGTCTGGACGGTCTTGCGCTGTTCTTCCAGCGCTTCGATGCGCGCAACATCCAGGGTATAGCCACGGGATGCCAGGCGGTCCGCTACGTCCTGAAGGTTGCTACGTAACAGTTTGGAATCGAGCATGTCGGTTTCTCGTTTATCAAAGTTTGGTCAAGGACAGGCCGGCCCAGGTGGCAAGCAGCCCGCCGAATACGCTGAGTGCCGCATAGCCCAGGGCCAGCGGCACTTGCCCGCTTTCCAGCAGGCGCACCGTATCCAGTGAAAAGGATGAAAAAGTCGTCAGCCCCCCGAGGAAGCCGACCATCAACCCGGCGCGCACCTCGATGGGCACCTCCGGGCGTATCAAAAACAGACCGTATAGAACGCCGATCAGCAAACAGCCCACGATATTAACGGCCAGCGTCGCGGTATAGAAGTGCCGCGGCCAATTCGCGTTGATCCAGTTGCCCGTGGCGAAGCGCAACAACGTGCCGGCCATCCCGCCGACGGAAACCGCAACGATCAAGGGAAGCACTATTTTCTCCGCTGCCTTGGGCTTAAACGGTCGAGTTTCGCCAGGTGATTGAGTTTTTCGCCGATCTTCAACTCCAGGCCACGGGGCACGGGCTGATAGAACGGGATCGGGTCGAGTTCTTCCGGGAAATAGTCTTCGCCAGCGGCATAGGCGTCCGGCTCATCGTGGGCATAACGGTATTCATCGCCGTAACCCAACTGTTTCATAAGCTTGGTCGGCGCATTGCGCAGGTGCAGCGGCACTTCCAGCGAGCCGTGTTCGGCGGCGGCGCGCAGCGCGGTCTTGAAGCCAATGTACACCGCGTTGCTTTTCGGCGCGCAGGCCAGATAGGTGATGGCCTGGGCCACAGCCAACTCGCCCTCTGGGCTGCCGAGGCGCTCCTGCACTTCCCAGGCCGCCAGGCACAGGCTCAGGGCTCGCGGGTCGGCATTGCCGATGTCTTCGCTGGCCATGCGCACCACGCGCCGGGCCAGGTACAGCGGATCGCAACCGCCGTCGATCATGCGCGCGAACCAGTACAGCGCGCCGTCGGGGTTGGAGCCGCGCACCGATTTGTGCAGCGCGGAAATCTGGTCGTAGAACGCTTCGCCACCCTTGTCGAAGCGTCGACGGGTGTCGCCGAGCAGGCTTTGCAGGAGCTCGGTGCCGATTTCGCTGTTGTCTTCGGCCAGGTCAGAGGCGTTCTCCAGCAGGTTGAGCAGGCGCCGGCCATCGCCATCGGCGGCGGACAGCAGCATCTGGAAGCCTTCATCGCTGAGGGTCAGGTTGCGCTTGCCCAGGCCCCGCTCTTCGGTCAGCGCGCGCTGCACCAATTTGCGCAGGGCCGCTTCGTCGAGACTTTTCAGTACATAGACACGCGCCCGCGACAGCAAGGCGTTGTTGAGTTCGAACGAGGGGTTTTCCGTGGTCGCGCCGATGAAAATCAGCGTGCCGTCCTCGACATAAGGCAGGAACGCATCCTGCTGGGACTTGTTGAATCGATGCACTTCGTCGACGAACAGAATGGTGCGGCGGCCGTACTGCGCGGCCTGCTGCTTGGCGATTTCCACCGCCTGGCGGATCTCCTTGACCCCGGCCAGCACCGCCGAGACCGTTTCGAAATGCGCATCCGAGACTTCCGCGAGCAATCGCGCCAGGGTGGTTTTGCCGACACCGGGCGGGCCCCAGAAAATCATCGAGTGCAGGGCACCCTGCTCCAGCGCTTCACGCAAGGGCTTGCCGCGAGCGAGCACGTGTTCCTGACCGACGTACTCGTCCAGATTGGCCGCACGCAGTCGGGCGGCCAATGGCTGGGCGATGGGGGTGCTGCGAAACAGATCCATGACTACCTGGAAAACCTCACTGGGCTTATATGCCACACCGTCCAGAGATTGGACAAAGATCCCTGTGGGAGCGGGCTTGCTCTCGAAGAGGCCGTGTCAGTCGACAGTTTGATTGAATGACACACTGCCTTCGCGAGCAAGCCCGCTCCCACAGGTTCGGTGTTTTACTCTTGGATTACATCGGCACCCTTGGGGATGTCGAACTTGAATTTGGACGCCGGGATCGGCTCGTTGGCCTTCACCCCGGTGAACAGGATATTGGTGCGCTGGCCGACGCTGTCGATCAACTGCATGTCGTTGAGCAGACCGTTGCGGAACGACAGACGCAGATTGTCGAACAAGGTGTCCTTGGTTTTCGGCTTCAAGGTGAAGTCGATCACGCCACCCGCCTCTTTCGCGCTGATGTCGAAACTCTGGCTGATCTTCGACACATCACCGGACAACAGCAGAGCCGGGGTCTGGGTCAGACGCTCATCGAGCTTCTTGATCGTCGCCTGCTCCAGGTCCGGGTCCCACAGGGTGACTTTCTTGCCGTCGGAAACCATGGTCTGCTCGGCCGGCGCATTGGTGTGCCAGTAGAACAGGCCCGGACGTTGCAGCGTCATGTCGCCAGTGGTTTCCTGCAACTGGGTGCCGGTGCCGTCGAGGGTCAGCTGCGAAAAGTTGGCCGTCAGGGTCCTGGATTTTTCCAGCAGTTGGGTCAGGCGTGCCACGTCCTTGTCATCGGCGTTAGCCTGGAGCGTGGTCAAGGCCAGTACCGGCAGCAACAGCATGCGGATCAGACGCATGGGAGTCCTCATAACATTCGTGGGAGTGCGGGCGGCGCCAAAGGCACCACCCCTTTCATACTCGGGTCAGTCGCGCACCGGGCCAGGGGCCAGGACTTCACGCGAACCGTTGGTGTTCATGGACGTCACGACCCCGGCCATTTCCATGGCTTCGATCATGCGCGCGGCGCGGTTATAGCCGATCTTCAGCTTGCGCTGAACCGCGGAAATGGAGGCGCGACGGCTTTCCAGCACGAACTGGACCGCTTCGTCGTACAGCGCGTCGGCCTCGGGATCGTCACCGTCGCCGCCACCGCTGCTGCCTTCGAAGCCGCTGCCCGCCTCTTCGACGCCATTGAGAATGTCGTCGTTGTATTCCGGCGCGCCCCGCAGCTTCCAGGCTTCCACCACGCGGTGAACCTCATCGTCGGACACGAAAGCACCGTGAACACGAATCGGCAGACTGGTACCCGGCGGCATGTAGAGCATGTCACCGTGGCCCAGCAGTTGTTCTGCACCGCCCTGGTCGATGATGGTTCGCGAGTCGATCTTGCTCGACACCTGGAACGCCATGCGAGTCGGGATGTTGGCCTTGATCAGACCGGTGATCACGTCCACCGACGGACGCTGGGTCGCGAGGATCAAGTGGATACCGGCCGCACGAGCTTTCTGCGCAATACGGGCGATCAGTTCTTCGACCTTCTTGCCGACGATCATCATCATGTCGGCGAATTCGTCGACCACCACCACGATGGTCGGCAGCTTTTGCAGGAGCGGCGCTTCGTCGTGGATGCTTTCGCGCTTGTACAGCGGATCGCTCAACGGCTCGCCGGCGTCCTGGGCTTCCTTGACCTTGGCGTTGAAGCCCGACAGGTTTCGCACACCCATCTTGGCCATCAGCTTGTAGCGTCGCTCCATCTCGGCAACGCTCCAGCGCAGGGCGTTGGCGGCGTCCTTCATGTCGGTGACCACCGGGCACAGCAGGTGCGGAATGCCTTCGTAGATCGACAGTTCGAGCATTTTCGGGTCGATCATGATCAGCTTGGCGTCTTCCGGGCCGGACTTGAACAGGATCGACAGGATCATCGCGTTCACACCCACCGACTTACCGGAACCGGTGGTACCGGCCACCAGCAAGTGCGGCATTTTCGCAAGGTCGGTGATGACCGGCTTGCCGCCGATGTCGTGCCCCAGGGCCAGGGTGACCGGCGACTTGAAGTTGTCGTACTCGGGGGTCGACAGCACCTCGGAGAAACGCACGATCTGCCGGTCTTCGTTGGGAATCTCGATACCGACCGTGGTCTTGCCCGGAATCACTTCCACCACGCGCACGCTGGTCACGGCCAGGGAACGGGCCAGGTCTTTGGCCAGGTTGGAGATGCGGCTGACCTTGACGCCAGCGGCCGGCTGGATTTCGTAACGGGTGATCACCGGGCCCGGGTGAATCGAATCCACCGCGACTTCAACGCCGAATTCCTTGAGCTTGATTTCCAGCAAGTGGCCAACCGCAGCCAGGGATTCAGGGGAGTAGTTGAGCTGTTTCTTTTCCGCAGGGTCGAGAATCGAGATCGGCGGCAAGGTGCCTTCCACGGCGCTGTCGACGAACAGCGGCGCCTGCTTCTCTTTTTCGACGCGTTTGCTCGGTGCGGCAAGCTTTGGCGGCGCGGGCGCAATCACCGGCGGCACCTGCTTCTCGCGCTCGGACATGTGCTTGCTCAGGGCTTGCTCACGTTCGATCAGGCGCTCCTTGACCTTGGCCTGCTCGCGCTTGTCGGTGACGGTCGGCGCGACCACTTCATCCATGCGGTCGTCGACTTCACGCAACTGGGCAACCAGTTGTTTGCGCTCGGTACGGGCCGCCCACCAGCGATTGGCGGCGCCCTGGAACAGTTCGAACAAGTCGAGGGTGATCTTGCCGGTGATGTCCATCACCTTGAACCACGACAGGTCGGTAAACACGGTCAGGCCGAACAGGAACAAGGCAATGAACAACAGCGTGCTGCCCTGGATATTCAGGGCGTTCCTGGCCAGTTCGCCGAGGCTTTCCCCCAGCGCACCGCCCGCACCGGCCGGCAGACCGGTCGCGGCATGGAAATGGATATGGGCCAGCGCGGCGCCCGACAGCACCAGGAACACAAGGCCGATCAGGCGCCAGGAGAACAACCAGCCGCTCCACTGCCACGGTTCGTGACGCTGGCGGAAGATCTGGTACGCCTTGACGGCCAGCAGCAACGGGAAGATGTAGGCGAAGTAACCCAGCACCATGAACAGGATATCGGCGCTATAGGAGCCCGCTGGCCCGCCGAAGTTCTGCACGTCGTCGATCTTGCTGTTATGACTCCAGCCCGGATCGTCCTTGCCGTAGGTCAACAAGGCCATCATCAGGAACAGGCACAAGGCACCGATGGCGATCAGCGCACCTTCCTTGAGTCGGTAGTGCAAGTGCTGGCGCCAGAGCGGTACGACGGCTGGTTTAGGTGCTGCGGTGGATTTCTTCAAAACGCTTCTTTTCCTGCGCCAGTGGCGCGTCCATCTGGTGAATGTCTATAAAAGCTGCCAAAAAACCGCGAAAAAACTGCCCAATCCAGGCAGGTAAAAAAGTTAACACGCGTTACCGGGACTACTTTTAACACTGCGCCCCGGCTTTTATAAACATGGTGCGCACTGAATATATGTAACACGCAGGGCATTGTACGGGTTTGTACGCACGACGCCATGCTTGAGACCCTTGGGTGTAGCATAGTCAACAGCACATGACATGCTGTTCAATTTGAGCATGCATTCTCTTTTGTGACAAAGGCTTATGAGGTGTTTTTATGAGCGAAGCGAAGCATTCACGCCTGATTATCCTGGGCTCGGGCCCCGCTGGTTACAGCGCGGCCGTTTATGCCGCCCGCGCCAACCTCAAGCCCGTTGTCATTACCGGCATCCAGGCAGGCGGCCAACTCACCACCACCGTCGAAGTGGACAACTGGCCAGGGGACGTTGAAGGCCTGACCGGGCCGGTGCTGATGGATCGCATGCAAAAACACGCCGAACGCTTTGCCACCGAGATCGTTTACGACCACATCCACACCGCCAAGTTGCAACAACGGCCGTTCGAGCTGATTGGCGATGGCGGCACCTACACCTGCGACGCCTTGATCATTGCCACCGGCGCCTCTGCGCAATATCTGGGCCTGCCGTCGGAAGAAGCGTTTGCCGGCAAAGGGGTGTCGGCATGCGCGACCTGCGATGGGTTTTTCTATCGCAATCAGGTGGTTGCGGTGGTCGGCGGCGGTAATACGGCGGTCGAGGAAGCCTTGTACCTGTCGAACATCGCCAAGGAAGTGCACCTGATTCACCGCCGCGACAAGCTGCGTTCGGAGAAGATCCTCCAGGACAAACTCTTCGAAAAAGCCGCCAAGGGCAATATCCGCCTGCACTGGAACCAGAACCTGGACGAAGTGCTCGGCGATGCCAGCGGAGTGACCGGCGCCCGCCTGCGCGACAGCCATACCGGCGAAACGAAGGAGCTGCCGCTGGCCGGGGTATTTATCGCCATCGGCCACAAACCCAATACCGACCTGTTCACGGGCCAACTGGAAATGCGCGACGGGTATCTGCTGGTCAAGGGTGGCAGCGAAGGCGATGCCACCGCCACCGCAATTGCCGGGGTGTTTGCCGCCGGTGACGTGGCCGACCACGTTTATCGCCAGGCGGTTACGTCTGCCGGGGCTGGTTGCATGGCGGCGCTGGACGCTGAAAAATACCTCGACGACATTCCTGCCGTTTAAAGGCAAACTTTATGGCGGGCCAAAGCCCGCCACTGCCCTCCCCTTCTGCAAGCCCGGATGCCATGCTGACTTGGTTACAACGCAACACCTTGCATTTCCCACCGCTGGAAAAGGCCATGCGCGACCCCAACGGGCTTCTGGCTGCCGGTGGCGACCTGTCCGCCGATCGGCTGATCTCGGCTTATCGCCACGGCTGCTTCCCGTGGTTTTCCGAAGGCCAGCCGATCCTCTGGTGGTCGCCGGACCCACGCACGGTTCTGTTTCCCGACGAATTGCACGTCTCGCGCAGCCTGAACAAACTGCTGCGCCAGCAACGCTACCAAGTGACCTTTGACCAGGACTTCGCCGCCGTCATCCGCGCCTGTGCAGCCCCCCGGGAATACGCTGACGGCACCTGGATCACCGAGGCCATGCAGGACGCTTATATCGAGTTGCACAGGCGCGGGCATGCGCACTCGGTGGAAGTCTGGGACGCAGATGAACTGGTCGGCGGATTGTATGGCCTGGCAATGGGCCAGTTGTTTTTCGGCGAGTCCATGTTCAGCCTCGCTGACAACGCCTCGAAATTCGGCTTTGCCACACTGGTCCGCCATCTGAAAGACTCAGGCTTCGTGCTGATCGATTGCCAGATGCCCACCGACCACCTGCACAGCCTGGGCGCCCGAGCGATACCCCGCCGCGAGTTTGCGAGCTATCTGGTCAGGCACCTGGACCAACCCAACACCGCCACCTGGGTTTGCTGAGCGACTTTCTCCCGTGTGGCTTACACTTATTCAAAAGCATTATCCCGAGGGTTGATCATGACCGAGTTGGCGCGTTTGAAGTTCTATGCCACTCAGCCGCACTCTTGCAGTTATCTGCCCGAGGAGCAGGCCACAACCCTGTTTCTCGACCCTAGTCAGCCCATGGATGTGCATGTCTACGCAGACCTGTCGGAGATGGGGTTTCGTCGCAGTGGCGATCATCTCTATCGGCCGCATTGCCAGAATTGCAATGCCTGCGTCCCGGCGCGCATTCCCGTGGGGCAGTTCACGCCCAACCGGCAACAGAAACGCATCTTCAAGCGCAACATGGATTTGCAGGTGCGCCCGGCCAGGCCCGGCTTCAACGAAGAGTACTTCGACCTTTACCAGCGCTATATCGAACAGCGTCACGCCGATGGGGACATGTATCCGCCGAGTCGCGACCAGTTTTCGACATTCCTGGTGCGGGACCTGCCGTTTTCAAGATTTTATGAATTTCGCCTGAACGGCCGACTGCTGGCCGTCGCCGTGACCGATTTACTGCCGAACGGTCTTTCGGCGGTCTACACCTTCTACGAACCGGCCGAAGAGCGCCGCAGCCTTGGGCGCTATGCGATCCTCTGGCAAATCGCCGAGGCCAGGCGACTGGGACTGGAAGCGGTCTACCTCGGCTACTGGATCAAAAACTGCAAAAAAATGAACTACAAGACTCAATATCGCCCTATTGAGTTGCTGATTAATCAGCGCTGGGTGGTTCTAAACTAGAGCAGGCCCTAAACCCCTTGGCTTAAACCCCACTTTTCGGGCACAATGCACGCCGCTTTTGCCTGGCGCAGTTGCACCGGGCCATTCATTGGACACCGAGGGCTTTACTGCATGTCGAAAGAAGACAGCTTCGAAATGGAAGGCACTGTCGTCGACACCCTGCCCAACACCATGTTTCGCGTGGAGTTGGAAAATGGGCACGTCGTAACCGCGCACATCTCCGGCAAGATGCGCAAGAACTACATCCGTATTCTTACCGGCGACAAAGTGCGCGTAGAGCTGACTCCCTATGACTTGAGCAAAGGGCGCATCACTTACCGCGCTCGCTAATCAAGTCAATACAAGACGCCCGGCTTATGCCGGGCGTTTTTGTTTGTGCGCGATTTAGCTGCCGCACTCAGACAATGTGGGAGCGGGCTTGCTCGCGAATGCGATCTGTCTGACACAGGGATGCTGGATATGCCGACGCCTTCGCGAGCAAGCCCGCTCCCACACTGGATTTGTGTATGACCTACAGACAGCAAAAAGGCGCCTTTTGGCGCCTTTTTGCTTTATCGCGATAGAACGTCAGGCCATCTCGGCCGTGGTCTCGAACTCGAAGGTCAGCTCGCCGTCCTTGATGTCGATGTGTACCACACCGCCATGCTCGGCCAGTTCGCCAAAGAGAATCTCCTCCGCCAGCGGACGCTTGATCTTGTCCTGGATCAGGCGAGCCATCGGGCGAGCACCCATCGCCGCGTCGTAGCCACCTTCGGCCAGCCAGTTGCGGGCCGCATCGGTGACCTCCAGCAACACGCGTTTGTCCTCCAGCTGCGCCTGAAGCTCGGTAAGGAACTTGTCCACCACGCTCTTGATGACCTCATGGCTGAGGCGACCAAACTGGATGATGGTGTCCAGACGGTTGCGGAATTCCGGCGTGAAGCTCTTCTTGATCACTTCCATCGCATCGGACGAGTGATCCTGATAGGTGAAACCGATCGAAGCACGGGCTGCAGTCTCGGCACCGGCGTTGGTCGTCATGATGACGATCACGTTACGGAAATCCGCCTTGCGCCCGTTGTTATCGGTCAACGTACCGTGGTCCATGACCTGCAACAGCAGGTTGAAGACTTCCGGATGCGCCTTCTCGATCTCATCGAGCAACAGCACGCAGTGTGGCTGCTTGGTGATGGCTTCGGTCAGCAGACCACCCTGATCGAATCCGACATAGCCTGGAGGCGCACCAATCAGACGCGATACGGTGTGGCGCTCCATGTATTCGGACATGTCGAAACGAATCAGCTCAACACCCAACGCTTTGGCCAACTGACGCGCCGCTTCGGTTTTACCGACACCGGTAGGCCCTGCGAACAGGAACGAACCGACAGGCTTGTCAGGGGACTTGAGGCCGGCACGGGACAACTTGATCGCGGTTGCCAGGGAATCTATCGCAGCGTCCTGACCGAACACGGTCAACTTCAGGTCACGCTCAAGGTTACGCAACAATTCCTTGTCGGAGCTGGTGACGTGCTTAGGCGGAATCCGCGCGATTTTCGCGACGATGTCCTCGACCTGAGGCACTTCGATGCGTTTAACGCGCATTTCGATCGGTTGCAGGCGCTGGTAGGCACCTGCCTCGTCAATCACATCGATCGCCTTGTCCGGCATGTGCCGGTCATTGATATAGCGCGAAGCCAGTTCGGCAGCGGCACGCAAGGCTTCATCGCTGTATTCGATATTGTGATGCTGTTCGAAGCGCCCTTTGAGACCGCGCAGGATACCGATGGTGTCTTCCACCGAAGGCTCCGACACATCGACCTTCTGGAAACGCCGGGCCAAGGCACGGTCCTTCTCGAAGATGCCGCGGAATTCCTGGAAGGTGGTCGAACCGATGCAACGGATATCACCCGAGGACAGCAGCGGCTTGAGCAGGTTCGAGGCATCCATGACGCCACCGGACGCGGCACCCGCACCAATGATGGTGTGGATCTCGTCGATGAACAGGATCGCCTGCGGACGCTTTTTCAGCTCATTGAGCAACGCCTTGAAGCGCTTCTCGAAATCGCCACGGTATTTGGTACCGGCCAGCAAGGCACCCAGGTCGAGTGAGTAAACCACGCTGTTGGCCAGCAGGTCCGGCACCTGGTTGTCGACAATGCGCTTGGCCAGGCCTTCGGCAATCGCGGTTTTACCCACGCCGGCCTCGCCCACCAGCAGCGGATTGTTTTTACGCCGACGCGCCAGGATCTGCGCGACACGTTCGACTTCCAGCTCACGCCCCACCAACGGATCGATACGACCCTGGCGCGCCAGTTCATTGAGGTTGCTGGCATACGCATCCAGGGGATTGCCCGAGGAAGAAGACTCACCACCCTCGTCGTCCTGCATATCTTGCTCACCTTCAGAGTGATCGCCATGCCCCGGCACCTTGGAAATGCCATGGGCGATGTAGTTGACGACATCTATACGGGCAACGCTCTGCTGTTTCAGCAGGAACACCGCCTGACTCTCTTGCTCACTGAAGATCGCGACCAGCACGTTGGCACCAGTCACTTCGCGTTTGCCCGAGCTCTGTACGTGAAACACAGCACGCTGCAGTACACGCTGGAAGCCCAGGGTTGGCTGGGTTTCACGATCCTCGTCATGAACCGGGATCAATGGCGTGGTGGAGTCGATGAACTCCTGCAGGTCATGCTTGAGTTTGTCGAGGTTTGCGCCGCACGCACGCAAAACGGTGGCGGCAGCCTCATTGTCCAATAGGGCCAGCAAGAGGTGTTCGACGGTCATGAACTCATGACGCTTCGAACGGGCCTCCTTGAAGGCAAGATTGAGGGTGACTTCGAGCTCGCGGTTTAACATAGCTTCACCTCATACCCAAGTGGTCGGCGATTAACCGTCCTTCTCGATTTCACAGAGTAGCGGATGCTGGCTTTCCCTGGCGTACTGGTTGACCTGCATGGCCTTGGTCTCCGCGATGTCGCGGGTAAACACTCCACATACTGCCCGCCCTTCCGTGTGGACGGCCAGCATGACCTTGGTCGCCAGCTCGCGATTCAGGTTAAAAAACACCTCGAGCACTTCGACGACGAAATCCATCGGTGTGTAGTCATCATTGAACAAAACCACCTTGTACATCGGCGGCGCCTGTAGTGCAGGCTTTGCCTCCTGAACAGCAATGCCTGTGGAATCGTCGTCGTGTAAATCAGGGCGATCCTGATTGAATGTTAGTCGAATCTGGCTGATTGCATGCATGGAAAGAAAGGTTCGTCAGTGGTTCAAATACAGTGGTGGGGGCGGCTATCAGCGTTTTCAACTCCGACTGCCGGGTCAGCTTGACTATCGGCAAAAGGGTGTTACAACCAATAGAGCCCACAGTGGGTAAAAAAGGTCCGCGGAGTCAATCTTATTTACAGATTCGACTGCGGATGTACTGGATGATACTCCAGTGATGGAGTCTGTTGCAGAGGGAGTTGGGTATGGCTGTCGGCAAGGTGAAGTGGTTCAACAATGCCAAGGGTTACGGATTCATCAACGAGGAAGGCAAGACAGAAGATCTGTTTGCCCACTACTCAGCCATTAAAATGGATGGTTATAAAACCCTGAAAGCCGGGCAAGCTGTCGTATTCGACATCATCCAGGGCCCCAAAGGCCTTCACGCGGTCAACATCGGCAACCCGGTGGAGGCCTCGAAAACCGCGACACAGTTACCTGAGCAGACTGTTTCGGTTTAACACTGCCGCATCAACCAGTCATAAAAAAACCGCCTGACTCAACTACTTGAATCAGGCGGTTTTTGTGTACCTGCGTTTTCTTACATGTGCGAGATCAGCGCATCACCGAAGCCGGAAGACGACACCAGTTTGGCGCCTTCCATCAGGCGTTCGAAGTCATAGGTCACGGTCTTGGCGGAAATCGCGCCGTTGGTACCCTTGATGATCAGGTCGGCCGCTTCGGTCCAGCCCATGTGGCGTAGCATCATTTCAGCGGACAGGATCAGCGACCCCGGGTTGACCTGGTCCTTGCCGGCGTACTTCGGTGCCGTACCGTGGGTGGCTTCGAACATGGCCACGGTGTCGGACAGGTTGGCGCCTGGCGCAATACCGATACCGCCCACTTCCGCCGCGAGGGCATCGGAGAGGTAGTCGCCGTTCAGGTTCAGGGTGGCGATCACATCGTACTCGGCCGGGCGCAGCAGGATCTGCTGGAGCATGGCGTCGGCGATGGCATCCTTGACGATGACGTTCTTGCCGGTTTTAGGGTTCTTGAACTGCATCCACGGACCGCCGTCGAGCAGGGTTGCGCCGAACTCTTCAGCCGCCACTTCGTAGGCCCATTCCTTGAAGGCACCTTCGGTGAACTTCATGATGTTGCCTTTGTGCACGATGGTCAGCGAATCGCGATCGTTGTCGACCACATACTGCAGGGCCTTGCGCGCCAGACGTTTGGTGCCTTGCAGGGACACCGGCTTGACGCCGATACCGCAGTTCTCGTCGAAACGGATCTTGGTGACGCCCATTTCTTCTTTCAGGAACTTGATGACCTTGGTGGCTTCCGGCGTGCCGGCCTTCCACTCGATGCCCGCGTAGATGTCTTCGGAGTTCTCGCGGAAGATGGTCATGTCGACATCGCCTGGCTTCTTGACCGGGCTGGGCACGCCTTCGAACCAGCGCACCGGACGCAGGCAGACGTACAGGTCGAGTTGCTGACGCAGGGCCACGTTCAGGGAGCGGATGCCGCCACCGACCGGGGTGGTCAGCGGGCCCTTGATGGAAACCACGTAATCCTTGACCGCGTCCAGGGTTTCCTGAGGCAGCCAGGTGTCCTGATCGTAAACCTGAGTCGCTTTCTCCCCGGCGTACACTTCCATCCAGGAAATCTTGCGCTCGCCACCATAAGCCTTCTTAACAGCAGCATCGACAACCTTGATCATGACCGGGCTGATGTCGACACCAATGCCGTCACCTTCGATGAAGGGGATGATCGGGTTATTAGGAACATTGAGAGAATGGTCTGCATTGACGGTGATTTTGTCGCCGACGGCTGGAACCTGAATCTTCTTGTAACCCATGCTGAACTCCATTGATTGGATTGAACATCTGGCTTGGTTCGAGCGTAACCCAGTTGAATCGGCGCGCAAACCCTATGTTCCATCCATCTGCCGCAAAGCCTTGCAACTCGCGAGCTACAAGCCTGAAAGCAAAGGGAAAAGCGCCAAACTCAAGCACGACGAATGACCTTACGCCCAGCTCGCCCCTGCGACCTTTAGACCAATGGACGACATTCGTTGCGTATGAACCATCGGCAGATTGCCAGCTACCTATGTATAATGCCGCCGCTGACTAAAGGGTCACGACGGGCGAAACAGCTCTACGATGAGTGTTTACGCCCGATAAGCCGGTCTGTTACCGCAGCCCGACTGCTTGACGCCCTACTGATGCACCCAACATCACAGCAACGAAACCTCGATATTCGGCTCATGGATGACTTTGAACGAACGCGCTTACCCGGCGCCCTCGAGTTTCTGCGCACGCTTTAGCAAAGAAGAGAGAGTTAATCCGAATATGCCCACCCGCTCGAAGATCATCTATACCTTCACCGACGAAGCTCCTGCCCTCGCCACCTATTCACTGTTGCCTATCGTAGAGGCGTTCACCGCCTCGGCTGATATCGCCGTTGAAACCCGCGATATCTCTCTTGCAGGGCGCATCCTGGCCAGCTTCCCCGAGCAACTGGGTGACAAAGCCGTAGCCGACCACCTCGCCGAACTGGGCGCCCTGGCCGTTACGCCTGAAGCCAACATCATCAAATTGCCGAACATCAGCGCCTCGGTTCCGCAACTGCAAGCCGCGATCAAAGAGCTGCAAGCTCAAGGCTACGCACTGCCGGACTACCCTGAGACCGTTACCAGCGACGCCGACAAAGAAGCCAAGGCCCGCTACGACAAGGTCAAGGGCAGCGCCGTGAACCCGGTTCTGCGTGAAGGCAACTCCGACCGTCGCGCTCCGCTGTCGGTCAAGAACTACGCGCGCAAGCACCCGCACAAAATGGGCGCCTGGGCCAAGGACTCCAAGTCCCACGTCGCGCACATGAGCACCGGCGATTTCTACGGCAGCGAAAAAGCCGCCCTGATCGACGCCGCTGACGCCGTGAAAATCGAACTGATCGCTCAAGACGGCACCTCCACCGTCCTGAAAGAAAAGACCAGCGTACAAGCCGGTGAGATCCTCGATTGCGCGGTCATGAGCAAAAACGCCCTGCGCAGCTTCATCGCCGCCGAAATCGAAGACGCCAAGGCACAAGGCGTGCTGCTGTCGGTTCACTTGAAAGCCACCATGATGAAGGTCTCCGACCCGATCATGTTCGGTCAGATCGTTGCCGAGTTCTATAAAGACGCACTGACCAGGCACGCTGACGTGCTGGCACAGATCGGCTTCAACCTGAACAACGGCATCGGCGACCTGTACGCTCGCATCAAGGCCCTGCCTGCTGAACAGCAAGCGGCCATCGAAGCCGACATCCAGGCGGTCTACGCCGCTCGCCCTTCCCTGGCGATGGTCAACTCCGACAAAGGCATCACCAACCTGCACGTGCCGAGCGACGTGATCGTCGACGCCTCGATGCCGGCGATGATCCGTGACTCCGGCAAGATGTGGGGCACCGACGGCCAGTTGCACGACACCAAGGCCGTGATCCCGGATCGCTGCTACGCCACCATCTACCAGGCTGTGATCGAAGATTGCAAAGCCAACGGTGCGTTCGATCCGACCACCATGGGCAGCGTGCCGAACGTTGGCCTGATGGCGAAGAAAGCCGAAGAGTACGGCTCCCACGACAAGACTTTCCAGATCAAGGCTGACGGCGTTGTTCGCGTCACCGACAGCAAGGGCAACCTGCTGATGGAACAGGCTGTCGAGGCCGGCGACATCTTCCGCATGTGCCAGACCAAAGACGCGCCGATCCAGGACTGGGTCAAACTGGCCGTCAACCGTGCTCGCGCAAGCGCGACCCCGGCGATCTTCTGGCTGGACCCGATGCGCGCCCACGATGGTGTGGTGATCGAGAAAGTTCAGGCTTACCTGAAGGATCACGACACTGCCGGCCTGGACATCCAGATCATGGCACCGGTCGACGCGATGAAGTACACCCTGCAGCGCACCCGCGCAGGCAAAGACACCATCTCGGTAACCGGCAACGTACTGCGCGACTACCTCACCGACCTGTTCCCGATCATGGAACTGGGCACCAGCGCCAAGATGCTGTCGATCGTGCCGCTGATGAACGGCGGTGGCCTGTTCGAAACCGGCGCCGGCGGTTCGGCACCGAAGCACGTACAGCAACTGCTGGAAGAAAACTTCCTGCGCTGGGATTCCCTGGGTGAATTCCTGGCCTTGGCCGCGTCCCTGGAACACCTGGGCGTGACCTACAACAACCCCAAGGCGCTGGTTCTGGCCAAGACCCTGGACCAGGCCACCGGCCAGTTCCTGGACAACAACAAGTCGCCATCGCGCAAAGTCGGCAACATCGACAACCGCGGCAGCCACTTCTACCTGGCGCTGTACTGGGCCCAGGCCCTGGCTGCCCAGACCGAAGACACTGCACTGCAAGCGCAGTTCGCAACCCTGGCCAAGACCCTGACCGAGAACGAGGCGACCATCGTTGCCGAGCTCAACGCCGTCCAGGGCAAGCCAGTGGACATCGGCGGCTACTACCATGCCGACGCCGAGCTGATCAGCAAGGCCATGCGCCCAAGCGCAACCTTCAACGCGGCAGTTGCTGCGCTGGTTTAAGGTTGTAAGGATGCAAAGAAGCCCCGGCCTAGTGCCGGGGTTTCTGCTTCTGGCGTGCGCAACCCTTGTAGCAGCTGACGAGCACCGCGAGGCTGCGTTCGGCGGCGCAGCCGTCGTAAAATCAGATTGTGCGGTGTGTCAGGCAGATCGTGCGC